>NZ_JAKSYF010000120.1:0-61842 GCF_022829745.1 Methylobacterium sp. E-016 | reverse complement strand
CGACGCAAGGCACCGCGCCCCCACCCTCCCTCACCCGTCCGACGTCCTGGCCCCAGTCACCGAGCCTTTGTGGCCAAGGCGGGCAGGCCCGACTGGGGTGCGGGGGCGGGTGCGCCTGGCGTGAGCTAGGGTCGGGAGAGGGGAGCGCGCTGTCCGGAAGCGTCGCGCCCCTCTCCCGACCCGCTTCGCGGGCCACCCTCCCCCGCAGAGGCGGGAGGGAAAAGCGGTTCCTGCGATCGCCGTTCGGGGTGGGCGGATGCGAAAGCCGTTCCAGAAGAATGGCGTTCTGCGGAACGCGCCCGTCGCAACCCCCGAAGGTCCGCCGCGTCATGCCCGGGCGAAGCATCCTCGATCTCCCGCAGTCCGAAGGCGCGCAGATCCACGTCGAAGGCGAGGCGCTCGGTGAGCGCGCTCGGCGGCGCCTCGTCGTCGAGCCCCTCGTCGAGCAGCACCAGGCCGAAGCGGGCGGGCCGCGTCTCGCAGAAACCGTCCCGCGCGACCGTGATCGTGCCGGTGTCGAGCGCCGCGGCGAGACGAGCCGCCGTGCCGAGCGACAGGCGCTCGGCCATCGGCACGACGACGAGGCCGCCGTCGGCCTCGGCCAGGAGGCCCGCCTGGGCCATCGGCCGGCCGGCCGACAGGGTCGCGGCGAGGTCGAGGCCGCCGAGCAGGCGGTCGTCGCCGATGCCGGGCGGGCAGCGCCGGACGGGGGTGCCGGGCGCGAGGCGGTCCGTCAGGTGCCGCAGCCACGCCTCGCGGACCGGGCCCGTACCGGCGCGCAGGCGGATGCCGACGCAGGCCTGCGGATCGGCCGCCAGCAGCGAAGCGGCGCGGAGCGCCTCGGCCCAGCGGCCCTCGCCGGGCGCGAGCGTCACGCCAGCACGTCGGCGACCGCCCGCGCCACGCGGGCGGTGGAGCCGGCCTCGTCGAGCGGATTGCGGCGCAGGCGATGGCGCAGCGCCGCCGGCGCGATCCGGCGGACATGGTCGATCGTCACGTCGTCCGCGCCGTCGAGCGCCGCCAGCGCGCGGGCGGTGCGCATCAGGGTGAGCTCGCCGCGCAGGCCGTCGGTGCCGAGCGCCACGCAGAGCCTCGCGCAGGCCTCCAGCACCGCGTCGGGGATCGTCACGGCACTCAGCCGTTCGCGGGCGAGCGTGATCTGCTTGGCCTGCGCCCGCTCGGCCTTGGCGTAGGTGGCGCAGAACGCTTCCGGATCGCGCTCGTAGGCGTCGCGGCGGCGGACCACGTCGATGCGGGTCGCGATGTCGGTGGGCGTCGCCACCTCGACGGCGAGGCCGAACCGGTCGAGGAGCTGCGGCCGCAGCTCGCCCTCCTCCGGGTTGCCGGAGCCGACGAGCACGAAGCGCGCCGGGTGGCGGATCGACAGGCCCTCGCGCTCGACGGTGTTGACCCCGGAGGCCGCCACGTCGAGCAGCAGGTCGACGAGGTGGTCCTCCAGCAGGTTGACCTCGTCGATGTATAGGAAGCCGCGGTTGGCCCGCGCCAGCAGCCCAGGCTCGAACGCCTTCTCGCCGAGCGCCAGCGCCCGCTGCAGGTCCAGCGCGCCGACCACCCGGTCCTCGGTGGCTCCGAGCGGCAGGTCGACCACCGGCACCGGCACGAGCGCGCTCTTGCGCTCCGCCTGGCCACGGCAATGCGGGCACGATTCGGCGGGTGCGGCCGGATCGCAGGCATAGGGGCAGCCGACGACCGCGCGCATCCGCGGCAGCAGACCGGCCAGCGCCCGGATCGCGGTGGACTTGCCGGTGCCGCGATCCCCGAACACCAGCACGCCCCCCACCGACGGATCGACCGCCGCGATCAGCAGCGCCCGACGCATCTCGTCCTGGGCGACGATGGCGGTGAAGGGGAAGGTGGTCACGCGCGGGGGCACTCGCGATTGCGAAGATGTTGTCACGCCGATCCGTGGCTGGGGAGGTGCGGCGCGATCGGCGCGATCGGCGCGATCGAGAATGGCACCCTGGCCTTCGAAACGCACGGTCAGTTCCCTTCTTCCGATGCGACTCGTCAGGGCCGCACGCTATGCAGGGTCAGGCGCGGGTCCCCTCTCCCCATGGAAGAGGGGGCCCCGCAGTGCTTCGGACGCACCATCCGGCGCCGTCACGCAGAGGCGTCGGAATTCGGTAGGGCCCGAGGACGCGAGCGAAACTCGCCGCACGGATTGTCGGCGGCGTGTCCCCTACTCCGCCGCCACCCGCTCCAGCCCGATCCGCCCCCAGATCGCGGCCAGCGCCCCGACGAGGTGGTCGATGTCGGCGTCCGTGTGCAGGGGCGACGGGGTGATGCGCAGGCGCTCGGTGCCGCGGGCGACGGTCGGGTAGTTGATCGGCTGCACGTAGATGCCGAACTCGTCGAGCAGGGTGTCGGAGATCGCCTTGCACAGCACCGGATCGCAGACCATCACCGGGACGATGTGGCTGTCGTTGGGCAGGGTGGGGATGCCGGCGGCGTCCAGGCGCTCGCGCACCCGCTGCACCCGCTCCTGGTGCCGTGCGCGCTCGACGTTGCTCCGCTTGAGGTGGCGGATGCTGGCGGCCGCGCCCGCCGCCACCGCCGGCGGCAGCGAGGTGGTGAAGATGAAGCCCGAGGCGAAGCTGCGGACGAAGTCGCACAGCGTCTCGCTCGCGGTGATGTAGCCGCCATGCACCGCGAAGGCCTTGCCCAGCGTGCCCTCGATCACGTCGAGGCGGTGGGCCAGCCCCATCCGCTCCGAGATGCCGCCGCCGCGCGCGCCGTAGAGGCCGACCGCGTGGACCTCGTCGAGGTAGGTGAGCGCGCCGTGCGCCTCGGCCACGTCGCAGATCTCGTCGATCGGCGCGATGTCGCCGTCCATCGAGTAGACCGATTCGAAGGCCACGAGCTTCGGCCTGCCGGGCTCGATCATCCGCAGCTTGCGGTCGAGGTCCTCCGGGTCGTTGTGGCGGAAGATCTGGCGCTCGGCGCGCGACGCCCGGATGCCCTCGATCATCGAGGCGTGGTTCTCGGAATCCGAGAGGATGACGCAGCCGGGCAGCTTGGCGCCGAGGGTGCCGAGCGCCGCCCAGTTCGAGACGTAGCCGGAGGTGAACAGCAGGGCCGCCTCCTTGCCGTGGAGGTCGGCGAGCTCGCGCTCCAGCAGCACGTGGTAGTGGTTGGTGCCGGAGATGTTGCGGGTGCCGCCCGCGCCCGCGCCGCAGCGGTCGAGCGCCGCGTGCATGGCGGCGAGCACGTCCGGGTGCTGGCCCATCCCGAGATAGTCGTTCGAGCACCAGACCGTGACGGGCTTCTCGCCTTCGGGGCTGTGATGGGTCGCGTGCGGGAAGCGCCCGGCCTGACGTTCGAGATCGGTGAAGACGCGGTAGCGCCCCTCCCGGTGCAGGTTCTGAAGCTCGGCGCCGAAGAACGCGTCGTAATCCATCGCTCGTCTCCCCGTCCTCGTTTCGATCGCGCGGGTTCTCCCGCGTCAGGCCGCGTCGCGCCGGGCCGGCTCGGCCGGCCCCTGTGTCGGTCCGGCTGCGGCGGAGGCCGCGAGCTTCACCTTTGTCGGGACGGCCGCGGCGGACGCCGCGACCTTCGGCGGGAGGCTCCAGTTCCAGAGGGCGGCCGCGGGCAGCGGCAGCATCAGGAACCAGTGCTCGAGGGTCGCCAGGCCCATCAGCGTTGTGAGGATGGTGAAGCCGACCATCGCGTGCGGCGTGATCGGCTCGGCGAGCGCCGCCTGGCCGAGCAGCACGACGATCACGGTGGCGACGCTGACCGACACCGGGAACAGCAGGTTCATCGGCCGCTTCGTCAGGTAGCAGCCGAGATAGGCCAGATGGTCGGGCAGGAACTCGGCGTTGAGGTTGCGCACCCCGAGGAACAGGTTGAGCCGGGCGCTGAGGTTCATCCCCCACAGCACGCAGTAGGTCCACAGGGCCAATCTTTGCGGGGTGTTCCAGGTGAGCGCCAGGATCGCCAGCGCGCCGAGAACGATGGCGAATTCGTGCCACAGGCTCGTCGCCACCGCCGCCCGGAACTTCTCGACGCCGCGGGCGCCGGGCCGGCAGGCCTCCGGCCGCGGGCCGGTGACGAAGCCCATGTAGTAGCTCATCTCCTGCCAGCCCCAGACCAGCAGCGCGCCGGTGAAGGCGGTGTAGGCCCCCGTCTCGGTCACATCGCCGGCGCTCGTGCCGATCGCGTAGAGCGCCGCCAGCAGCACCGCGGTGCCGGCGGCCATGCTCCACGGGAAGGTGCGGCGCGGCAGGTGGTCGAGCAGGATGATCACCCCGGTGGAGAACCACCAGATCGCCACCGCATAGAGGGCCGGGACGGCGTAGGGCGACATCGCCGGCCCGCTACCACACCGGCTCGAGGCGGATGTCGGCGGGCATCGCGTTGTCGAGGGTCGGCAACAGGTAGAGCCTGCCGAAGGTGACCGCGGCCCGCGCCACCTGCACGCCGCGCTTCAGCGTGCCGGCGACGCCGCCCTGCGCCCGCGCCTCGGCGATCTTCACCGAGCAGTCGAGCAGGGTGTCGAGCCGCTGCTTGAACTTCGGGTTGTCGAGGTCGAGCGTCAGCGGGAAGGTCTGCTTCGAGATCTCGGAGGTGATGCGGAAGACCGTGAAGTCGTACTCGGACGGGTCGACCCCGAGGGCGGCGTGGAAGGCCGGCCGGCAATGGTCGCGGACGTACATCGTCGCGAACACCGCCAGCAGGAAGAACTTGATCCAGTAGCGGTTCAGCCCCTGCGTCAGCTTCGGGTTGGCGCGCATCAGCAGGGCGAAGGCCTCGCCGTGGCGGAACTCGTCGTTGCACCACTTCTCGAACCACTTGAAGATCGGGTGGATGCGCCGCTCGGGGTGCTTCTCCAGCTCGCGGAAGATGGTGATGTAGCGCGCGTAGCCGATCTTCTCGGACAGGTAGGTCGCGTAGAAGATAAACTTCGGGCGGAAGAACGTGTACTTCTTCGACTTCGTCAGGAAGCCGAGATCGACGCCGATGCCGAAATCCTTCAGCGTGTCGTTGATGAAGCCGGCGTGGCGCGCCTCGTCGCGGCTCATGAAGCCGAACAGCTCCTTGATGTCCTTGTTCTTGGCGCGCTTGCGCATCTCGGCGTAGAGGACGCAGCCCGAGAACTCGGCGGTGATCGACGAGACCAGGAAGTCGAGGAACTCCTTCCGGAGTTCGGGCTCCATCTGCGACAGGTCGCAGTCGAAGTCGGCGTTGCGGGTGAAGTGGCGCTTGTTCGGGTCGGAGCGCAGCTCCTCGATCAGCACGTCCCACTCGGCCCGGACCGGCTCGACGTTCGTGCGGTCGAGCTCCGCGAAATCGGTGGTGTAGAAGCGCGGGCTGAGGAAGGTCGTCTCCTGCGCGGACTTGGTCGATTCGTTGACCGGGCGGGTGGGCAGCGGATGCCTGACGGGAGCGTTCAAAGCTTCCTCCTCTCGCTGAAGCTGACTTCGTAGAGCTCGGTCAGCTCGAGATGGCCGGCGAGCTTGGTCCAGAGCCGCTCGATCCGGCCGGCCCGCGTCACCGTCGCGGTGCGGCGGACGACGAGGCGCTCGCCGTAGGGCACCGAGGTCGGCGCGTCGTGGACCTGCACCTCGTCGCCGGGCTCGATCTCGAAGTCGGCGTCGAGGCTGACATGGGCGTGCAGGCTCTCGGGGGTCTGCTCGATCTCGACGGTGCAGGGCACCTCGACCGTGCGGCGGCCGTTCAGGAATCCGATCATCGCGGGACGCTCACGTCGGGAAGGGCGTTGCCGGGTAGGAGCTTGGCGAAGGCGAGTGCGTTGGTCGGGCCGAAGGCGCCCATGTTCACGCTGCGCCCCGTGGTATCGTCGATCAGGGCGAGCGAGCCGTCGTCGTAGCGGGTCAGGCGGAACGGCTCGGCCGGGGTCAGGCCGGCGCGCAGGCGGGACTGGCCGAAGCTGCGCAGGGTCGCGCGGACGAAGTTGTCCTGGCCGGGCTCGATGGTCTCGATCAGCCGCGCATCGGCGGCGTCCTCGATCCGGATCGACCCGTCCGGGCGGTCCAGCACGCGCAGGGCGACGGAGGCGACGGGATTCCCGCCGGGGTTTCCGCTGAGGCCGATCCGCTCGGTGCGCCCGACCACCACCGCCAGCATGGTGAAGCCGAGGAGCGCCCCGGCTCCGATCAGTGCGAGCGCCGGGATCGGCCCGCCCTCCGCCACCTCACCCATCGGCTTCCCTCACCGTCTGCCCGGACCGGTCGTCGGGGCGGCACCGCTCGGTGTCCAGCCGCGTCGCCGTTTCCTTGGCTTCACGTTAACCGGTGTCAAGCACGCTTGACAATCCTCGTTCTGGATTTTTCGGGCGGGTTTTTCGAGAGAACCGTCAAGGTGCTGTTCGCAAACGACTTTTTTCGAGAAGCGAACGCCCGCCCCGGCGGTTCGGCCGGGACGGGCGGGGTGATGTCTCGTCCGCGCAGCTCCGCGGAGGCTCGGGCCGGTCAGCGCGCTCCGACGGCGACGAGGCGCGGCTTGCGCGCCGCGTTCTGCGGGCGGGCGACGAGCACCGGCAGCGCGGACTCTTCCTCGGGCGCCCGCGCCGCGACGATCGCCCGGGCGAGGATGGCGGCCACCTCGCCTGCGTTCGGGACGGAGCGGAGCATCGGCTGCGGCTCGGTCACGCGCCAGGGGCGGGCATGCGGCCACAGGTGCAGGTAGGCGACGCGGGTGCCGGCGCTCAGCCGGAGCGGCAGGTCGCCGGTGCCGTCGGCGAAGCTGTGCAGGGCGGCATCCTCCACCTGCGCGAGCGGCAGGTTGAACGTGACCGGCAGCGCGATGCCGATCCGCATCACCACGCGGCGGTTGGTGATGGTGTAGGTCGTGGTCCAGGAGGCGAGCCAGCCGAGGCCGCCGACGACGGCCAGCGCGGCGGCGCAGGCGGCGAAGGTCGGCCACGAGGCTACGAGGCCCGCCAGCACCGCGCCGTCGAGGGCCGCCGGCAGGATGGTCCAGGCGGCCAGCACGCCGAACCACAGCACCACGAACCCGCCGTGCATCGGGCGGGCGGCCATGCCGAAGGCGGTCGGCCGGCCCTGCCACAGGATGTGCTCGCCCGGCGGCAGCGCCTCGGGCAGGCCCTCGGGGATCCGGTCGTCGCGGACGGTGTCGTCCGAGGGCGTATCGTGGGTCCGGCGGCCGCTCATAGCAGGGTCTCCGCGCGCTGGGGCGTGGCGTACAGGGTGCCGGCGCCGAAATAGGCGATGATCTTCTCCTCCTCGAGGAGGGTCACCGCGTCGGGGTCGGCGTGGGGCGGGATGTCCGAGAACTGCCGGGCGAGCAGCGCCTCGGTCTTCACGGTGCGCGAGAACCGCCCCGTGCGGCAGAAGGTGACCGGCATCAGCACGCGGCGTCCGCCGGCGCCGAGATCGACCTCGTAGTAGCGGGCGAAGCTTTCGCCGCGGTCGACCCAGATGTCGGACACCGTTCCGGCGATCTGGCTGTCGGCGCCGAACACGCTCATGCCGATCGGGTTGGGGCCGTCCTCGTGGACCATGAAATGCGTCGCGACCCGCAAGGGGACGATCCGCTTCTGGCCGTCGAAGGTGTGATCGAACGCGTCGTCGCGGCTGACCCAGGAGCCGGGGCCGACATGGGCGAACATCGGGTCGGCGCCGGTCGGCTCCAGCGGGGCGCCCGGCCAGGGCTCGCGCTTGCTGCCGAGGTAGTTGCGGTCGGGCCTGGTGTCGGCCTGCGGCGCCTGCTTGATCTTGCCGTCGGCGAGGTGGAACAGCTTCGGCGTCGGGATCAGGATCGGGTCGGGGCGCTTGAGGGTGCCCGTCACCTCGGCCTCGAGGGGATAGCCCTCGCGCCGGTCCTCGCGCCGGAGCCAGAAGACCAGGCCGAAGAAGAACAGGAAGAAGGCGTACAGGACGATCTGCGCGACGTCGACGTAGCCGGTGAGTGCTCCCGTGGGCAGTGCTCCTGGTGGCATGGCGATCTCCCGAGCTTCAGGTGGAGGAGGTGGACAGGGCGACGCGGGGCCTGCCCCGCGCCGCCGGTTGCGGGCTGCGGTCCCGGACCAGCGGGCCGATCGCGACCAGCGTCGCGAACAGCAGCGCGATCTCGATGTGGTAGACGACGAGGTAGCCGATCGAGGGATCGCTCATGCCCTCGCCGAGCGCCCCCGAGACGGCGAGCGCCGAGCCGACGTCCCGCACGATGCCGCTGCCGGCGATGGCGAGGCCGGCCGCCGACGCCTGGACCGCGCCCCAGGCGCCGAGCGCGAGCCCGGTATCCTCCGGCCCGGCCTTCGCCATGGAGGCGGTGAGCGTGCCGTGGGCGAACAGGCCGCCGCCGCAGCCGATCAGGCTGACGCCGGCCGCGAAGACCTGCGTCGAGCCGAGCGGGGCCGCGAACACGACGCAGGAAAAGGCAAGGATGCCGATCACGGCACCCGCCGCCGCCACCCGGAACGGGTCGCCGCCCCGGTTGAGCCAGCGCGCCGCCGCCAGCAGCCCGAGGCCGCCGCCGGCCGCCAGCATCGCGGTCAGCGCCGTGGTCGCGCCGACCGAGAGGTGCAGGATCTGCCCGCCATAGGGTTCCAGCAGGATGTCCTGCATCGAGAAGGCGGCGGTGCCGAGCCCGGTGGCGACGAGGCGGCGCCGCGCCAGCCCCTGCCCCGCATAGGCCGCCCAGGATTCGGAGAAGCTCGGCTGCGCCGCGTCGCGGGCGCGGTCGGGGTCGCGCGCCTCCTGCTTCCACAGGGCCAGCCCGTTGAGCACGATGGTGACGAGGGCCGTGCCCTGGATCACCTGGATCAGCCGCACCTTCGAGAAGTCGGCGAGCAGCAGGCCGAAGGCGACCGCGCTGACCATCATCCCGACGAGCAGCATGACGCAGAGCAGCGCGACGACCTTGGGCCTTGCATGGGCCGGTGCGAGGTCGGTGGCGAGGGCGAGCCCCACCGTCTGCGTGGTGTGGAGGCCGGCGCCGACCAGGACGAAGGCGAGCGCGGCGGCGACCTGCCCGGCCCACATCGGGCCGGTGGTGTCGCCCGACAGCAGCAGCAGCGCGAACGGCATGATGGCGAGCCCGCCGAACTGCAGCAGCGTGCCGAACCAGATGTAGGGGACGCGGCGCCAGCCGAGCACCGACCGGTGCGTGTCCGAGCGGAAGCCGATCAGCGCCCGCAAGGGGGCGAAGATCAGCGGCAGGGACAGCATCAGCGCGACGACCCAGGCCGGCACCTCCAGCTCGACGATCATGACGCGGTTGAGCGTGCCGATCAGCAGCACCGCCGCTATGCCGACGGTGACCTGGAACAGCGACAGCCGCATCAGCCGCCCGAGCGGCAGCTCCTTCGTCGCCGCGTCGGCGAAGGGGAGGATCGACGGCCCGAGGGCCGCGACGTGCCGGATCAGGCGGAGGCCGAGCTTCATCGGCGGCCCCGCGCCAGCTCGATCGCGTTCGAGAGGTAGAAGCCGCTGTTGACGCGCTGCGTGCGCGTCAGCGCGAACTCGGCCAGCGCCGGCTCCCGGCCGATCCGCTTGGCCAGCGCGCCCAGCGTGATCGGCACGATCGCCGGCGCCCGGTCGGCCCTCGGGAACAGCGTGCCGGCGGCGTGCATCGCGGTGAGCAGGGCGGTGCGGGGCGCCACCGTGAACACCACCGACCCGTCCGTGCGCGCGCCGAGCGCGGCGAGCGCCCGGGCGATGTCGGCGGCGCCGTAATGGATCAGCGAATCCATCGCCACGACGTGGTCGAAGCGGCCGAGGCTCGGATCGAGCATGTCGCCGACCCGGAAGTCGATCGACCCGCCGCCCGCGATCGGCCCGGCGCGCTCGGCCGCGAGGCCGACCAGCGTCGCCGACACGTCGATGGCGACGACCTCGGCGCCGCGGCGCGCGGCCTCCAGGCTGAGCGCCCCGGTGCCGCAGCCGGCATCGAGGATGCGCCGGCCGGTCAGGTCGTCGGGCAGCCAGGACAGAAGCTGAGCCCGCATCGTGTCGCGACCCGCCCGCACCGTCGCGCGGATCTTCGAGACCGGTGCGTCGGAGGTTAGCCGCGCCCAGGCCTCGACCGCGGTGCGGTCGAAGTAGGTGGTGAGCTGCGAGCGGCGCTCGGCGTAGGATGCGCTGGTCATCACGAGACCCCTCAATCAAATCCCAGGAACTCGAAGAGGTCGCGGTCCTTCATCGGGATCGCGGAGAGCGGCTTGCCGCCGGCGTAGAGGTAGGCGGCCAGCCGCATGTACTCGGCCTTCACGGCCTCCAGATCCGGCGTCTCGTCCATCTCGAACAGGGTCGACTTCTTCAGGCGCGAGCGCCGCACGACGTCGAGGTCGGGGAAGTGGGCGATGCGCTCCAGGCCGACGGCGGCGTTGAAGCGGTCGATCTCGTCGGTCTTGGCCGAGCGGTTGGCGATGACGCCGCCGAGCCGCACGGGGTAGTTCTTCGCCTTGGCGTGGATCGCGGCGACGATGCGGTTCATCGCGAAGATCGAGTCGAAGTCGTTGGCGGTGACGACCAGCGCCTGTTCGGCGTGCTGGAGCGGCGAGGCGAAGCCGCCGCAGACCACGTCGCCGAGCACGTCGAAGATCACCACGTCGGTGTCCTCCAAGAGGTGATGCTCCTTGAGGAGCTTCACCGTCTGGCCGACGACGTAGCCGCCGCAGCCGGTGCCGGCCGGCGGCCCGCCGGCCTCGACGCACATCACGCCGTTGTAGCCCTCGGCGACGAAGTCCTCGACGCGCAGCTCCTCGGAGTGGAACTGCACCGCCTCCAGCGCATCGATCACGGTGGGCGCCAGGCGCTTGGTGAGGGTGAAGGTCGAGTCGTGCTTCGGGTCGCAGCCGATCTGCAGCACCCGCTTGCCGAGCTTCGAGAAGGCGACCGACAGGTTCGACGAGGTCGTCGACTTGCCGATGCCGCCCTTGCCGTAGACCGCGAAGACCTTCGCCGTCGTGCCGATGGCGACGTCCAGCGAGACCTGGACGCTGCCTTCCGGCTCGCGGCGGGCGGCGACGGGGTTTCGAATCGCGATGTTCATGCCGCAACCTCCGCGGTGATGCCTTCGAGACGGTCCTCGAGCTCCTCCTCGGCGCGGGCGAGCGCGTCGCGCGTCGCCGCATCGGGAGTCCAGAAGCCGCGCTGGTGCGCCTCGATCAGCCGGTGCGCGACCTTGGCCGAGGCGGTGGGGTTGAGGGCGGCCATGCGCGCGCGCATGGCGGGGTCGAGGACGTAGGTCTCGGTGATGCGCTGGTAGATCCAGGGCGCGACGCCGTCGCTCGTGGCCGACCAGCCCATGGTGTTGGTGAGGTGCGCCTCGATCTGGCGCACGCCCTCGTAGCCGTGCCCGAGCATGCCCTCGGTCCATTTCGGGTTGAGCATGCGGGTCCGGGTCTCGAGCGAGACCTGCTCGGAGAGCGAGCGCACGGTGCCTTCGCCGCGGGTCTGGTCGCTGATGAAGATCGGCACCGCGGCGCCGCGGGCCTCGGCCACCGCCCGGCCCATGCCGCCGAGCCCGTCGAAGTAGTGGTCGACGCTCGTGACCCCGACCTCGACCGAATCGAGGTTCTGGTAGGCGAGGTCGACCTTGGCCAGCACGCTGCGCATCAGCGCGCGCTGCGGCGCCGGCTGGCCGGTGCGGCCGTAGGCGAAGCTCTTGCGGCGCGAGAAGGTCTCGGCGATCTCGTCCTCGTCCTCCCAGCGGCCGGACTCGACCAGCCCGTTGACGTTGGCGCCGTAGGTGCCCTCGGCGTTCGAGAACACCCGCAGCGCCGCGGTCTCGAGGTCGATGCCGTGCTCGGCCTGATGCGCGAGGGCGTGCTTGCGGACGAAGTTGCGCTCCACCGGCTCGTCGGCGGTGGCGGCGAGGTAGGAGGCTTCGGCGAGGAGCTTCGTCTGGAGCGGCAGCAGGTCGCGAAAGATGCCGGAGAGGGTGACGACCACGTCGATGCGCGGGCGGCCGAGCGTCTCCAGCGGGATCAGGGTCGCGCCGCAGAGCCGGCCGTAGCCGTCGAAGCGCGGCGCCGCGCCGATGAGCGCCAGGGCCTGGGCGATCGGGCCGCCCTCGCTCTTGAGGTTGTCGGTCCCCCACAGCACCAGGGCGACGCTCTCGGGCAGCGCCGCGCCCTCGTCGCGGTGACGGGCGAGGATCCGGGCGACCTGCCGCGCGCCGTCGGCGACCGCGAAGGCCGAGGGCAGGCGGTAGGGATCGAAGCCGTGCAGGTTGCGTCCCGTCGGCAGCACGGCCGGGTTGCGCAGCAGGTCGCCGCCGGCCACCGGCGCGATGAAGCGCCCGTCCAGCGCCTTGAGCAGGCCGGCGACCTCGTGGTCGCGGGCGAGCAGCGCGTCGGTCTCGGCCAGCGACCGGAAGGCAGCGCGGTGGGTCTCGTCGAGGGGCAGGCCCGCGGCGGCGAGCGCCGCGTCGACCCCCTCGCCCGCCACGAGCGCCGCGATCCCGGCCCGCTCCGGCACGAGGCCGGCGGAGGCTTCGGCCAATGCCAGCAGCAGGTCGACCCGCTCCTCGGGCGGCGTGCCCTGCCCCACCACGTGCATCGCGTGCGGGATCAGGGTGTGCTCCAGCTCGTGCACCGCCTGGCCCAGCGCCTGGATGCGGGCGGCGAGGTCGTCCCAGGCCGGCTCGGCCGGAGCGAGGTCGAGGGCGGCGGCCTGCGCCTGGACGAGCTGGCCGAGGTCGCGCCGCTCGGCTTCCGCCTCCGGCTCCAGGGCGCGCCAGCGCTCGATCGAGGCCTTGAGGTCGATCAGCCCGCGGTACAGCCCGGCCTGGGCGAGGCTCGGGGTCAGGTAGCTCACCAGCGTCGCGGCGGAGCGGCGCTTGGCGATCATCCCCTCGGAGGGGTTGTTGGCGGCGTAGAGGTAGACGTTCGGCAGCGGCCCGATCAGCCGCTCAGGCCAGCACGATTCGGACAGGCCGGTCTGCTTGCCGGGCATGAATTCGAGCGCGCCGTGGGTGCCGAAATGCAGCACCGCGTCGGCGCGGAAGTCGTCGCGCAGGTAGCGGTAGAAGGCCGAGAAGGCGTGGGTCGGCGCGAAGCCGCGCTCGAACAGCAGGCGCATCGGGTCGCCCTCGTAGCCGAAGCCGGGCTGCACGCCGACGAAGACGTTGCCGAACTGCGCGCCGAGGACGAAGAGGGCCGAACCGTTGCTGTTCTGGCGCCCCGGCGCGGGCCCCCACTGCGCCTCGATCTCGGACAGGTGCCGCTCGCGCCGGACGTGCTCCTCGGCGGGGATGCGGTGGTGGACGTTGGCCGGCGTGCCGTAGCGGGCGGAGTTGCCGGCGAGCACCGCGTTGCGCAGGTCGTCGACCGTGTCGGGCACCGCGACGTCGTAGCCGTCCGCCTTCATCGCCGTCAGGGTGTTGTGCAGCGACTGGTACACCGACAGGAACGCCGCCGTGCCGATCGAGCCGGCGTTCGGCGGGAAGCCGAACAGCACGATCGCCACCTTGCGCGCGGCCCGCGCGGTCCGCCGCAGGGCGACGAGGCGCTCGATGCGGGCGGCGAGCATGTCGGCGCGCTCCGGGTGAACGCGCATGTCGCGGGCGTTCTCGCCCATCGACGCGCCGGAGCGGCCGCCGAACACCATCGGCGCAGTGGCGCCGTCGAGCTCGGGGATCGCGACCATCATCGTGGCCTCGACCGGCGAGAGGCCGCGGTCGGAGCCCTCCCACTGCTCCAGGGTCTGGAACTCCAGCGCGTGGGCGGCGAGGTAGGGCACGTCGAGGTCGGCGAGCGCCGTCTCGGCCGCCGCGGCGTCGTTGTACGCGGGCCCGCCGACCAGCGAGAACCCGGTGAGCGAGACCAGCGCGTCGATGGCCGGCCGGCCGTCGCGGCGGAAGAAGGCGTCCACCGCCGGGCGGTTGTCGAGGCCCGAGGCGAAGGCCGGCACCACCGCGAGGCCGCGGCCTTCGAGCGCCGCGATCACGCCGTCGTAATGGGCGGTGTTCCCGGCCAGCACGTAGGAGCGCATCACCAGCAGGCCGACCCGACCCTTCGCAGGGCCGCTCGAAGGCCCCTTGGGCATGGGGAGCGCGGCGAGCGACTCGCCGATGCGGCCCTTCATGCGCGGGTGGTAGAGGCCGGTCTCGGGATAGCTCAGCGGCGCGGGTGCGGCCGCGATCTCGCGCCAGGCGAGGCGCGGCCCGGCGGCGTAGCGCCCGACCAGGAAGCGCACGAGGTTGGCGATGTTCTCGTCCGAGCCCGAGAGCCAGTATTGCAGGGTGAGGAAGTAGGCGCGCACGTCCTGCGCCGAGCCGGGGATGAAGCGCAGGATCTTCGGCAGCTTGCGGATCATCGCCATCTGGCGGGCGCCGTTGCCCTGGGTGCCCGGCTTGCCGCGCAGCTTCTTCAGGAAGTCGAGGGCGCCGCGCTTGGTGCCGTCCATGTCGAAGCGGTTGAGGCGGGTGGTCTTCACCACCTCGCCGGCCGAGAGGCAGCCGATCATCGCGTCGCAGTGCGGGCGGCGGGCCAGCAGCGCCGGCAGCACGGCGCGGACATGCTCGTCCATGAACAGCATCGTCGCGAGCACGATGTCGGCCCGGGCGATGTCGGCCTTGCAGGCGGACAGCCTCGCGGGCGCGGTGTCCCACTCGGCGGCGGCGTGGAAGTCGAGGACGAGGCCGGGCATCTCGCTGCGCAGCCGGAGGCGGGCGCGCTCGAGGGCGCTCGCCATGTGGTTGTCCATCGTCACGACGACGATGCGGAGCTCGGGCCGTTCAGCGACCGAAATGCGCTTTGGCATCGTACAAGGTCTCGACGGTGATGAGCGGCAGCGCCCGCTCCCTGGCGAAGGTTTCCGTGTTGGTGCGGGCTTTTCCTCGAACGAAGAACGGGATCTTCCGCAGCTCCTTCTCGGCCTCCACGGCCCAGGTCGGAGCGGTCGGGCCGGCGAGCGTCACCGAGGTGACGGGCTCGGGAACCGGCGGGGCGGGCGCGGGCGCCCCGGCGGGAGCCTTGCCGCCGAGATGGGACGGGGCGCGGTCGTTGAACTCGGGGTCCTCGCGGAACATCCCGAGCAGGTGCTCCTCCAGGCCCATCATCAGCGGGTGGACCCAGGTGTCGAACAGGACGTTGGCGCCCTCGAAGCCCATCTGCGGCGAGTAGCGCGCCGGGAAGTCCTGGACGTGGACCGGCGCCGAGATCACCGCGCAGGGCAGGCCGAGCCGCTTGGCGATGTGACGTTCCATCTGCGTGCCGAGCACCAGCTCGGGGCCGGCCGCCTGGATCGCCGCCTCGACGTCGAGGTAGTCGTCGGAGATCAGCGCCTCGATGCCGTGGAGCGCGGCCTCCGCCCGGACCTCGCGGGCGAACTCGCGGCCGTAGGTGCCGAGGCCGACGACCCGGAACCCGAGCTCGGCCTTCGCGACGCGGGCGGCGGCGATCGCGTGGGTGGCGTCGCCGAAGATGAAGACGCGCTTGCCGGTGAGGTAGGTCGAGTCGACCGAGCGCGAATACCAGGGCGCGCGCGACGGCGCCCCGGCGAGCACCGGCGCCGGGTCGATTCCGGCCAGAGCCGCGACCTCCTCGACGAAGCGGATCGTCGCGCCGACGCCGATCGGCACCGTCTCGACCATCGGCTGGCCGAAGGTCTTCTGCAGATACTGCGCGGCCGCGCGCGCCACCTCCGGGTAGAGCACGACGTTGAAGTCGGCGTCCTTCAGGCGGCCGAGGTCGGCCGGGCTTGCGCCCATCGGCGCCACGACGTTGACGGCGATGCCGAGCCGCCCGAGCAGGCCGGTGATCTCGGCGAGGTCGTCGCGATGGCGGAAGCCCAGCGCCGTCGGCCCGAGGATGTTGCAGGACGGACGCCGGCCCTCCGGCTTCGGCTCCAGGGACGGCGAGCCGGAAAGCCCGCGGACCAGCCGGTAGAAGGTCTCCGACGCGCCCCAGTTCTCCTTCTTCTGGTAGGCCGGCAGCTCCAGCGCGATCACCGGGATCGGCAGGTTCAGCGCCTTGGCGAGGCCGCCCGGATCGTCCTGGATCAGCTCCGCCGTGCACGAGGCGCCGACGATCATCGCCTGCGGCCGGAAGCGCTCGTAGGCGGCGGCGGCCGCGTCCTTGAAGATCTCGGCGGTGTCGGAGCCGAGGTCGCGGGCCTGGAAGGTGGTGTAGGTGACCGGCGGGCGGGCGTCGCGCCGCTCGATCATCGTGAACAGCAGGTCGGCGTAGGTGTCGCCCTGCGGCGCGTGCAGCACGTAGTGCAGCCCCTCCATCGCGGTGGCGATGCGCATGGCGCCGATATGCGGCGGTCCTTCGTAGGTCCAGAGGGTGAGCTGCATCGCCTCAGACCTCCAGCCGGGTGCGGCGGACGAGCGGGCGGGCGAACAGCTCGGCGAGGTCGCCGGCCTGGTCGTAGCCCTGGATCGGCGTGAACAGCAGCTCGATCGACCACTTGGTCGCGAGCCCTTCCGCCTCCAGCGGGTTGGCGAGGCCGAGGCCGCAGACCGTCAGGTCGGGCCTCTCGGCCCGGGCCCGGTCCATCTGCGCGTCGAGGCTCTGGCCCTCGACGATGTCCGTGCCGTCGGGCAGCAGGGCGAGGTCCTCGGCGAGGTGCCCGCGGTGCAGGTAGGGCGTCCCGACCTCGCACAGGCCCATGCCCAATTCCCGCGACAGGAACCGGGCGAGCGGCACCTCGAGCTGCGAATCGGGGAAGAAGAACACCCGCTTGCCGGCAAGCGTCTCGCGGTGGTGATCGAGCGCGCGGGCGGCGCGGGCCCGGCCCGGCGCGGTCGCCGCCTCGAAGCGGCCCTCAGGCACCCCCCACGCGTCGGCCGCGGCCCTGAGCCAGCGCGTCGTGCCCTCCACGCCGAGCGGGAACGGGGCCGACAGGCGCTTGGCGCCGCGGGCCTCCAGGGCCTTGGCGGTGTCGGTCAGGAACGGCTGCGCCAGCAGGAAGGTCGTGCTCGGGCCGACGGCCGGCAGCGCGCCGGCCCGGCGCGCCGGCAGGAACGCGACGTTGGCGATGCCGAGCTCGGAGAACAGCCGAAGGAACTGGTCCTCGACCACGTCGGCGAGCGCGCCCGCCACCAGCAGCGACGGGGCGGCGTCGGGCGCTTCCCGCGGCATCTCGGGCGCCAGGGCCGCGAGGCAGGCATCCTCGCCCTGCGTGAACGTGGTCTCGATGCCGCTGCCGGAATAGCTCAGCACCCGCACGTTCGGCGAGAAGGTGGTCGAGAGCCGCTGCGCCGCGCGGCCGAGATCGAGCTTGATCACCTCGGAGGGGCACGAGCCGACCAGGAACAGCAGCCGGATGTCGGGGCGGCGCTCGATCAGGCGGCGCACCACCCGGTCGAGCTCCTCGTTCATGTCGGCGATGCCGGCGAGGTCCCGCTCGTCGATGATCGCGGTGGCGAAGCGCGGCTCGGCGAAGATCATTACCCCGGCGGCCGACTGGATCAGGTGGGCGCAGGTGCGCGAGCCGACGACGAGGAAGAACGCGTCCTGGATCTTGCGGTGCAGCCAGACGATGCCGGTCAGCCCGCAGAACACCGCGCGCTGGCCACGCTCCTGTCGGATCGCCACGTCGCCGCAGCCGGGTTCGGCGGTGGCTGCGACGGTCCTCGGCGGGAGGAAGGGCGCGTTCATCGCGCCACCATCGCGGTGCCGGCGACGGGGCGCGGACGCCGTGGCGCCTGCAGCCGCGCCGCCCGCAGCTTCAGCAGGAATTGCGTCGCGTTGACCGCGTAGGAGGCGTAGGCCGCGAGCGCGAGCCACATGAGGCCGGCCGTGCCGAGGAGCCCGAAGCCGAGGGCGCCGAGATAGGCGGTGTGCAGGGCCAGCACGAGCATGCTGACCACGTCTTCCCAGTAGAAGGCCGGGGCGAACAGGTATCGCCCGAACACCGCCTTCTCCCAGATCGAGCCGGTGACCATGATCGCGTAGAGCAGGAAGGTCTTGGCCAGCACCGAGAGGTTGGCCGCGGCCTCGCCCTCCCCGGTGGACAGCGTCCGCAGGACCAGCCCCAGGCTGACGAGGAACACGAGGAATTGAAGCGGGGCCAGAAGGCCCTGGACCAGGGTCCAGCGGGTCGCGTCGCGCCGGCCGCGCTCGGCCGACGTGTAGAGTGGTGGTCGTGCCGTCCGGTCGCTGGGACCCATAGCCTTACCCCATCCCTGCTGCGGCGGGCCGCCTCTCGGGAGGGCGGCTTAGGGGAAGCCTAGAAACCGTGCCAAAAAGTGTCAAGCGCGCTTTACGTCAAAACCGTATGACAATGACGTGGAAGCATTCTTATTCGATTCGACCATTGCCAAGCCGCCTCGAAAGCGTATCGTCTAGGTCAAGTCGTCCCGGAGAGGGCGACGGCACGGGGAATCCTAACCCCGGCCAAGCTATATTTTGAATACAATTAAGCCGTCAGCGACATTGGAGTTGGCCAATGGATGACTTGAGGCGCTCCGAGGGGCGAAACGCCATCCTAGCGCTCGCTCGCGAGATGGCGTCAGCCTGCGAGATCGACCAGCAGGCGCCGCCGCGCCGGCAGCAATTGTCCGATCGCTGGCACGGTCACCTCTCCCGCGTGGTCGAGGCCGAGATCATCCCCCGCCTGATGCTCGCACACCGCATGGAGGCGTCGACGCGCGGCCCGGGGCCGAGAAAGCCGACCGCCGAGGACATCGAGGCCTTCGCCTCCCTCGTGCTGGCGCCGGCCGGCGAGGTGGTGGAGGCGCGCATCGCCGCGCTCGTCGACGACGGCCTCGCCCTCGACAGCCTGCTCCTCGACCTCCTGGCGCCGACCGCGCGGCACCTCGGCGTGCTCTGGGAGGAGGACCTCTGCGACTTCGCCGAGCTGACGATCGCGATGGGCCGCCTGCAGCGGATCATGCACGACCTCGCGCGCCGCTACGGCGGCGAAACAGGAGGGCACCGGGACGGGCACAGCATCCTCCTGAGCCTTTGTCCCGGCGAGACCCACATGTTCGGGCTGTCGATGATCGAGCAGTTCTTTCGCGACGCGGGCTGGGACGTCACGAGCACGGCGCTCGCGCCGGTGGGCGAGATCCTGAACCAGGCGCGGACCGCCTGGTTCGACGTGATCGGCCTGTCGCTCGGCTGCGAGGTGCTTCTGCCGACCCTGACCAAGACCGTCCACGAGCTGCGCCGGGTCTCGTTCAATCCCGGCGTGCGCATCCTCGTCGGCGGCCCGATCTTCGTCGACAATCCGGGGCATATCGAGCGCGTGGGTGCTGATGCCACGGCCACGGATGCGCGTCGTGCTGTGGCCGCCGCCGAGTTCATGCTTGATCTCAGGGCGGGAGCCTGCTGAAAGACCCGATCGACGACTTCACGAAGCGGTGAGACTTGACCAGCTTGGCCACCCACGCTGCGCAGAACCCCTCCGCAGCCCTGAGCAAGACCCTGTCGGCCCTCGGGGGAGAGGCGGCGGGCCTTCTCGTCGCGGCCGCGACTGACCTGTCCCTGGTGGTGGATGCCGACGGCATCATCCGCGACGCGGCCTTCGCCGCCCCGGACCTCGCGGGCCAGGGCTGCGACACGTGGCTCGGGCGGCGCTGGATCGACACTGTCACCGTCGAGAGCCGCCCGAAGATCGACGCGCTGCTGCGCGACGCCGCGCCGGACGGGGTGACGCGCTGGCGGCAGGTCAACCACCCGTCCGTCTCCGGCGACGACCTGCCGATCCGCTACGCTGCAATGCGCCTCGGCACGGACGGCTCGATCATCGCGATCGGCCGCAACCTGCTCGCCATGGCCTCGCTCCAGCGCAAGCTCGTCGAGACGCAGCAGGCGCTGGAGCGCGACTATCTCCGCCTGCGCGGCGCCGAGACCCGCTACCGCATGCTGTTCCAGCTCGGCAGCGAGCCGGTGCTCGTGGTCGACGCGGCCACGCGCCGGGTCACCGAGGTCAACCCCGCCGCGGTCCGGCTCCTCGGGCGCACCGAGAAGCGGATCCTCGGGCTGGACGTGGTCGAGCTGTTCGAGGCGGCGAGCGGGCGCGAGATCGAGCTGCTGTTCTCCGGCCTGCGCGCCACCGGCAAGGCCGAGGATCTCGAGACCCGGCTCGCCGGAAGCCGCGGGCAGGCGCGGATCTCGGCATCGCTGTTCCGGCAGGGCAGCTCGGCGAGCGCGCTGCTGCGGCTGAGCGATTCCGCGATCGGCGACGCCGCGTCGCCCGAGCGGCGCGGCCCGCTCCTCGACGTCATCGAGGGCATTCCCGAAGGGTTCGTCGTCACCGACCTGTCGCGGCGGATCCTCACCGCCAACGGGGCCTTCCTCGACCTCGCCCAGGTCGCGACCGTGGAGCAGGCGCGCGGCGAGCTGATCGACCGCTGGATCGGCCGCGAGGAGACCGAGGCCGCGACCCTGTTCGCGACGCTGGCCGAGCACGGCTCGGTCCGCCACTTCGCGACTGGCCTGCGCGGCCTTCTGGGATCCGTCGAGGAGGTCGAGATCGCCGCCGTCGCCGTGCCGAACGCCCGCCCGCCCTGCCTCGGCTTCACCATTCGCGGCACGCCGCGCCGTGCCGTGGCGACGGCGGTGTCGGGCGGGCACGAGCTGCCGCGCTCGGTCGAGCAGATGACCGAGCTGGTCGGCCGCGTCTCGATGAAGAACCTCGTGCGCGAGACCACCGACCTGATCGAGCGTCTCTGCATCGAGGCGGCGCTGCGGATCACGCGCGACAACCGGGCCTCGGCCGCCGAGATGCTCGGGCTCAGTCGCCAGGGCCTCTACGCCAAGTTGCGCCGCTACGGCATCGGCGATCTCGACGGGCCCGACTATCCCGACGCCTGAGCGCGATCCGCTCGGCCTGCCTCCACCCGCGAATCGCGACGTCCGCCGCCGGAACGATCGTGAATGGACCGTCCGTCGGCGTTCGACCTCGCCCGCTTGGTTTCAGCTTGGCACTACTCCTACCTCTATGTGTCCAAGTTTTCGATCATCTGTCGTGTCATCTCTACTTGACACTTCGTAGGGCGAGATCCTAGCCTCGCACCATGGCGACACCGGCTCCCAGCGCACTCGTCGAACTGCTCAAGCCGATCACGTGGTTCGCGCCGATGTGGGCCTTCGCCTGCGGCGTGGTCTCGTCGGGCCAATCCACCCACGGGCAATGGCCGGTGATCATGGCCGGCGTCGTGCTCGCCGGGCCGCTGGTCTGCGCCACCAGCCAAGCAGTCAACGACTGGTACGATCGCCACGTCGACGCGATCAACGAGCCGAACCGCCCGATCCCGTCCGGCCGCATGCCCGGCCGCTGGGGGCTCTACGTCGCCGGGGCCTGGACCGGGCTTTCGCTCCTCGTGGCCGCCGCGCTCGGGCCCTGGATCCTCGGCGCGGCGATCTTCGGCCTCGTCCTGGCGTGGCTCTACAGCGCGCCGCCGATGCGCCTGAAGAATAACGGCTGGTGGGGCAATTCCGCCGTGGCGATCTGCTACGAGGGGCTGCCGTGGTTCACCGGCGCCGCCGTGATGGCCGCCACCGTGCCCGACCGCCGCGTCCTGATCGTCGCGGCGCTGTACTCGATCGGTGCCCACGGGATCATGACCTTGAACGACTTCAAGTCGGTGGAGGGCGACACCCTCACCGGCATCCGCTCGCTGCCGGTCCAGCTCGGCATCCCCGGGGCCGCCCGCTTCGCCTGCCTCGTGATGACCGTGCCGCAGGTGGCCGTCATCGCGTTCCTCTACGGCTGGAGCCGGGGGTGGCACGCTGCGATCGTCGCGCTGCTGCTCGTCGGGCAGATCGCGCTGATGCGCCGGCTGCTCGCCGCGCCGCGGGCGAAGGCCGCCTGGTACAACGGCACCGGCACCACCCTCTACGTGCTCGGCATGCTGGTTTCCGCCTTCGCGCTCCGCCCGCTCGTGGGAGCCCCGTGATGGCCGCGCCCGCCTCATCGTCATTCACATCTTCGTTCTCTGGGGCGCAGATCGTCCGTCTCGGCCTCGTCCAGACCGCGCTGGGCTCCGTCGTCGTGCTGATGACCTCGACCATCAACCGGGTGATGGTGGTGGAGCTGGCGCTGCCCGCCATCGTCCCGGGCGCGCTGGTCGCCTTGCACTACGCGGTGCAGGTGCTGCGCCCGCGCTGGGGCTACGGCTCGGATGTCGGCGGCCGCCGCACGCCGTGGATCGTCGGCGGCATGGCCGCTCTGGCGCTCGGCGGCTTCCTCGCCGCGGCGGCGACGGCGCTCGCCGAGACGAACCTCCCCGCCGGCCTTTCGCTCGCGATCCTCGCCTTCTTCTCCGTCGGCATCGGCGCGGGCGCGGCGGGAACCTCGCTCCTCGTCCTGCTCGCTACCGGCGTCGAGGATCGGCGCCGGGGTGCCGCCGCCACCATAGTCTGGGTGATGATGATCGCCGGCTTCGCCGTCACGGCGCCGCTGGCCGGGCACTTCCTCGATCCGTTCTCCGGCGCGCGCCTGGTCGCGGTCTCCGGCACCGTCTCGCTCGCGGCGTTCGTCCTCGCGTGCCTGGCCGTGCGCGGGGTCGAGCCAACCGTCGCGCCGGTGCGATCGGAGACCGCCGGCTCTGCGAAGGCGCCGTTCCGGGCGGTGCTCACCAAGGTCTGGTCCGAGCCGGCCTCGCGCCGCTTCACCGTGTTCATCTTCGTGGCGATGCTGGCCTACAGCGCCCAGGAGCTGATCCTCGAGCCGTTCGCCGGCCTCGTTTTCGCGATGACGCCGGGCACCACCACCAAGCTCGCCGGCCTCCAGCACGGCGGCGTACTCGCCGGGATGCTGCTGGTCGCCGGGCTGACGATGGGCGTCGGCGGTCCCTGGCTCGGCTCGCTCAAGCTCTGGACAGCCTTGGGCTGCGCCGGCTCCGGCGCGATGCTCGTCGGGATCGCGGCCGGCGGCCTCGTCGGGCCGGAGTTTCCCTTGCGCGCCGTGGTCTTCGGCCTCGGCCTATTCAACGGCGTCTTCGCGGTCGCCGCGATCGGCTCGATGATGGGGCTCGCGGGCGCCGGCGGCGAGGCCGAGCGCGGCACGCGCATGGGCGTGTGGGGAGCGGCGCAGGGCGTGGCCTTCGGCGCCGGCGGCTTCCTCGGCACCGTCGCGGTCGACCTCGCCCGCCTCGTCACCCCGGAAGCCGTCCACGCCTACGCCACCGTCTTCCTGGCGGAGGCGCTGCTGTTCGTGCTCGCCACCCTGATCGCGCTGCGGATCGAGCATGCGGGCGCCACCCGCGTGCCGCGCGCGCAACGCCGGGCGGCGCTCGATCTCCGGTTCGAGCCGCGGTTCTAGGGCGTCTTCAGGCGAGGTGGATGCCGGCTCGCGTGAAGGACATCCGACCCGACGACGAGAGAGCGTTTTTTTGATCCGGCGATCTGGGAAGACGCTCCAAGCGCCGGCCGCCGAAACCAACGCCAGGGAGCACAGCATGTCCGAAGCCCCCGAATTCTTCGATTGCGTCGTGGTCGGCGGCGGTCCCGCCGGCGCGACGGCGGCGACCGACCTGGCGCGGATGGGCCGCAGCGTGCTGCTCCTCGACAAGCCGGGGCGGATCAAGCCCTGCGGCGGCGCGATCCCCCCGCGGGCGATCCGCGATTTCGCCATCCCCGACGCGCAGATCGTCGCCCGCATCAAGCTCGCGCGGATGATCGCGCCCTCCGACACGGCCGTCGACATGCCGGTCGGCGACGGCTTCGTCGGCATGGTCGACCGCGAGCATTTCGATCCGTGGTTGCGCGACCGGGCCTCGCTCGCCGGCGCCGACCACCGCCCCGGCACCTACGAACGCATCGTCCGCGACGGTGCCGGCACCACGGTGCATTACCGCGTCGGCGACGCGGCGCGCACGGTGCGGACCAAGCTGGTGATCGGTGCCGACGGGGCCTCGTCCCCGGTCGGCCGGGCCGAGATCCCGGGCCATGCCGGGATGCGCCAGGTCTTCGCCTACCACGAGATCGTCCGGCCGCCGGCCGACGGCAGCGGAGCCTACGCGGCCACGCGCTGCGACGTGTTCTACCAGGGCAAGCACTCGCCCGATTTCTACGCCTGGATCTTCCCGCACGGCGAGACGATCAGCATCGGCACCGGCTCGGCGCGGAAGGGCTTCTCGCTGCGCACCGCGATCCGCAACCTGCGCGAGTCGACGGGGCTGGCGGCGGGCGAGACGGTCCGCCGCGAGGGTGCGCCCCTGCCGCTCAAGCCGCTGAGGAAGTGGGACAACGGCCGCGACGTCCTGCTCACGGGGGATGCCGCCGGCATCGTCGCCCCCGCATCCGGCGAGGGCATCTACTACGCGATGCTCGGCGGCCGGCTCGCCGCCGACGCGGCCGACGCGTTCCTCAGGACGGGCGATGCCCGCGCCCTCGCCCAGGCCCGCCGTCGCTTCATGAAGCTGCACGGGCGGGTGTTCCTGATCCTGCGGATCATGCAGTCGGTCTGGTACCGCAACGACGCCCTGCGCGAGCGCTTCGTCTCGATCTGCCGCGACAAGGACGTGCAGCAGCTCACCTGGGAAAGCTACATGAACAAGGAGCTGGTGCGGAAGAAGCCGATGGCGCACGTAAAGATCTTCTTCAAGGACATGGCGCACCTGTTCCGCTGGGTCTCGCCTTGAGCGAGGTCTGGATGCCGGCGGCGATCGCCACCCTGTCCGCGCTCGTGGTGGCCCTGGCTGGCGGCGTGCTGACCACCACCGGCCCGTGGTACCGCGCCCTGCGCAACCCGGCCTGGAAGCCGCCGGACTGGGCGTTCGGCCCGGTCTGGGCGACGATCTTCGCGCTCTGCGTCGTCTCCGCCGTGATCGCCTGGAGCGAGGCCGACGAGCCGCAGCGCGTCGTGCTGCTCGCGGCCTACGCCGTGAATGCCGTGCTCAACATCGCCTGGAGCGCGCTGTTCTTCCGCGCCGAGCGGCCGGACTGGGCGTTCTTCGAGCTCGTCCTGCTCTGGCTCTCGGTGGCGGCGCTGATCGCCGTCACGCTGCCGGTCTCGGGCGTCGCGGCGGTGCTGCTGGCGCCCTACCTCCTCTGGGTGACGATCGCCGGGTTCCTCAACCGCGCCATCGTGCGGCTCAACGGCCCGTTCGGAGCCGCGTGATGGCGGAGTGGTTCGCAACCGGCCGGATCGTCGACGCGATCCTCGTGCTCGTCGCCGCCGAGGCCGCGATGCTGCTCGCGTTCCGGCGGCGGACGGGGCGCGGGCCGGCGCCGGTGCCGCTCCTGTGCAACCTCGTCTCCGGGGCGGCGCTGATGCTGGCCGTGCGTGCGGCCCTGGTCCAGTCGCCCTGGCCGGTCGTCG
This sequence comes from Methylobacterium sp. E-016, assembly GCF_022829745.1. Lineage (NCBI taxonomy): Bacteria > Pseudomonadati > Pseudomonadota > Alphaproteobacteria > Hyphomicrobiales > Methylobacteriaceae > Methylobacterium > Methylobacterium sp. E-016. The sequence goes on along the minus strand of NZ_JAKSYF010000120.1, from coordinate 36,670 downwards.
CCGGCTGGATGCTGGTCTCGCTCGGCGCCCATCTCGGGGACCTCGTGCCGCGCCTGCGCAACCCGGCCGGCCTGACGCTTGGTCGCACCGGCGCCCCTGGCGTGCCAGGAACTTCCGACGCGGCGGCCGCGTTCAACGCGCGGCCGCGAAGCTGAATTATTATGCTTCTTACCTGCCACAACCGGAGATTAGGCATCATGCGTGGCTTCCTCGCTCTGGCCGCGACCTCCGGTTTTCTGCTGGGTTCCAGCCTGCCGATCGCGGCCTTCGCGCAGGAGGCTGCCGGGGGCGCGAGCCAGGATCTGGTGAAGCGCGGCGAGTATCTCGTCACCGCCGGCGATTGCGTCGCCTGCCATACCGGCCCGAGCGGCAAGCGGCTGGCCGGCAACTACGTCCTCAACACGCCGATCGGAAAGATCCGCACCCCCAACCTGACGCCCGACGACGAGACCGGCCTCGGCAAGTGGACGGAAGCGGACTTCGTCAAGGCGATGCACGAGGGCATCGACAACGAGGGGCACTACCTCTACCCGGCCTTCCCCTTCGCCTGGTACACCAAGGTGACGACCGACGACGTCAAGGCGATCTGGGCCTACCTGCGCTCGCTCGAGCCGGTGAAGGAGCCGCGCAAGGACAGCGAGATCCCGTTCCCGTTCAACATCCGCACCGCCCTGATCACCTGGCGCACCGCCTTCTTCACGCCGGGCGAGTGGAAGCCCGATCCGAACGCCACCGCCGAGGTCAACCGCGGCGGCTACCTCGTCGAGGGGCTCGGCCACTGCGGCATGTGCCACAACGAGAATAAGATTGTCGGCAACAGCAGCCTCGCGGGCAAGCTCGGCGGTGGCGTGATCGACGGCTGGTACGCCCCGAACATCACCCCCGACGGCCACCAGGGCATCGGCGCCTGGACCGAGGAGCAGGTGGTGACCTACCTCAAGACCGGCACCGCCCCGGGCGACAAGCCCGGCGTCGCCGCCGGCCCGATGCGCCAGACCATCGAGGAATCGCTTTCGAAGATGACGGACGCCGACCTCAAGGCCATGGTCGCGTATCTCCGGACCTACCAGGCCAAGCAGACCTACAAGTCCAAGGACCTGCAGGCCTACGACACCACCGGCGCGCCGGGCGCGGGCGTCTACCTCAGCTACTGCTCGTCCTGCCACCAGCCCGACGGCAAGGGCGTCGAGGGTGCGATCCCGGCGCTCGCCGGCAACACCTCGGTCCAGTCGGCCGGCCCGGAGACGGTGCTGCGCGTGATCTACGGCGGGCTCGGCGCGCAGAGCGGCTACGCGCCTATGACCGCGATCGGCCAGGGCATGACCGACCAGCAGGTTGCCGACGTCACCGACTACATCCGCAACTCCTGGGGCAACAGCGCTCCCGTCCTGAAGTCCGGCGTCGCCGCCGACGCGCGCAAGGCGACGAGCACCATGCTCGCCGGCAATGCGCCCTGCGCCGAGATCGAGCAGCCGGACGTGGCCAAGGCCGTGGCCGACGCCGGTGCCGCGGAACAGCTGAAGGGCCTCAAGCAGGAGGACTTCATCCCGCGCATCGATGCGCTCCTGCCGAAGATCAAGTCGGCGCTCCCTGCAGGACGGGACGACGACATCGTCAACGGCCTGACCACGGCATTCTGCAAGGCCGCCAAGCCGGAGACCGACGACGTGAAGCTGCCCTGGCACGCGACGATCGGCAGCTTCAGCAACCTCGTCTACAGCCAGCTCAAGCACCCCGAGCGGCAGGCCAGCACGATGCCGGCTCCGGCGATGCCGAAGCCGAACTGAGCCACGGGCAACCGGTCGCGGGCGGCCTGACGAACCAGCGCGCGATTGGCGCGTTGGCCGGCCGCGCCGACGAGGGGATGTCGCGGTGTCGCTCAATTCCGCAATCCCGGTCTTTTCAAAACCATGACGCATCAGACCTGTGACGTCGCCGTCATCGGGGCCGGCACGGCGGGGATCGCCGCGTTCCGTGCCGCCGAGGCGGCGGGCGCCGACGCCGTGCTGATCGAGCGCGGCCCCGGCGGCACCACCTGCGCACGCGTCGGCTGCATGCCTTCGAAGCTGCTCGTCGCGGCCGCGGCGGCGGCCCACGACGCGCGCCGCGCCAGCCTGTTCGGCGTCGCGGTGTCGGGCGTATCGATCGACGGCCCCGCGGTGATGGCGCGTGTGCGGGCCGAGCGCGACCGCTTCGTCGCCGGGGTGCGCGACGGGCTCGACGCGATCCCGTCGGCCAAGCGGCTCGCCGGCGAGGCGCGGTTCCTCGACGCCCGGACGCTCGCGCTCGGCGACGACCGCCGCGTCGCGTTTCGGGCGGCGGTGATCGCTACGGGATCGAGCCCGAGCATCCCGAAGCCGCTCGCGCAGCTGGGCGACGCCGTCCTGACCACCGACACCGTGTTCGAGCTTCCCGACCTTCCGGCGTCGCTGGCGGTGATCGGCGGAGGGCCCGTCGGCATCGAGATCGCCCAGGCGATGGCGCGCCTCGGCGTGCGCGTCGACCTCTTCGACACCGGGTCGGGCCTGGCCGGCCTGAGCGAGCCCGGCCTTCGGAAGGACGCGGCCGCGATCTTCTCCGACGAGATGGCCTTGCATCTCGGGTCCGAACTCGTCTCGGCCGAGCCCGTCGACGGCGGGGCGCAGCTGACCTGGGCGGAGGCCGACGGCGCCCGTCGCACCGGCACCTTCGCCCGGGTGCTCGCAGCCGCCGGCCGCCCGCCCAACGTCCGGGGCCTCGACCTCGCGCAGGCCGGGCTTCGTCTCGACGAGAATGGCATGCCGGCCTTCGACGCCCGGACCCTGCTCTGTGCGGGAGCGCCCGTGTTGATCGCGGGCGACGCCAACGCGGTGCGACCGGTCCTGCACGAGGCGAGCCGCCAGGGCGGGATCGCGGGGCGGAACGCGGCGGCCCTCGTCGCGGGCCGAGCCCTCGCGGCGCCGGAGCCCTGGCCGGCGCTCGCCATGGTGTTCACCCACCCGCAGGCGGCGAGCATCGGTGCGCCGTTCGATCCCGAGGCGGGCGACGGGCGCGTGGTCGGCGGGATGTCGTTCGACGACCAGGGCCGGGCGCGGGTCGAGGGCGTCAACCGGGGCGGCATCCGGCTCTGGGCGGACCGGGACGGGCGCCTGCTCGGCGGCGAGATGCTCGGGCCGTCCTGCGAGCACCTCGCCCATCTCGTGGCGCACGCGATCGGCGACGGACGGACCGTCGACGACCTTCTGGCGCGGCCGATCTACCATCCCACCGTCGAAGAGGGACTTGCGAGCGCATTGTCCGATCTTATACAACCGCTGAAGGGATGATCGCCGGACGCCGGACGGTCGTGACCGATCCTTCATCTTGCCGCATCGCGGATACCATTGCGCCCGCCCGTCCCACGGGTCATACCGGGCCGCAGATGACGCGGTCCCATTCCTGATGTCCACGATCGTTGCCGCGGGCAATGCGATCGACCTCGACGCCCTGACGGCGGAAGAGCGCGATGGCCTCGATATCGGGGTGATCGGGCTCGACGCCGCCGGGACGATCGTGTCGTTCAGCGAGGGGGCGAGCGCGCTCTCGGGCCTCGCCAGCGCCGCCGTGATCGGCCGCAACTACTTCCGCGAGGTGGTGCCGAGCACCAACGTCCCCGGGTTCTTCGGCCGCTTCCTCGCGGGCACCCGCCGCGGGCACCTCGACGAGAGCTTCGACTTCGTGTTCGGGCGCATGCCGCAGCCCCTGCGCGCCCGCGTGCGGATGCGGAGCGGCAAAGGTGTCACCTGGCTCACGATCACCCCGGTGGAGACCCTCGGCGCGGGCCAGTCGCGCGAGGCGGTGATGGCCGCCATCGGCCGCCGCGTCCGGGCCGAGCCGGTCGATCCCCAGCTCTGCGAGCGCGAGCCGATCCACATCCCGGGCTCGATCCAGCCGAACGCGGTGATGCTGGCGGCCGATGCCGGCACGCTCGAGATCCTGGCCCACAGCACCAACGTCCGCGACGTGCTTAGCCGCGCGCCGGAGCGGATCGCCGGCCTGCCCCTGGCCGAGGTCCTGCCGACCGCCTTCGTCGAGACGATCCGCCAGCGCCTCGCCAGCGCCACCCTCGACGACGGGCGCTCGATCCGCCGCACGCTCAAGCTCGCGGGCGACGACCATGCCAGCTACTACGCCATCGTCCACGCCCATTCCGGCCGGGTCATCGTCGAGCTGGAGCTCGAGCCCGAGCATCCCGAGGATTTCCGGGTCGCGACCCAGACCGATTCGGAACTCGCCGTCACCCGCCTCCGGGCCGCCGAGACGCTGAGCGGGGCCGCCCGCATCGCCGCGCTCGAGGTCCGGGCGCTCACCGGCTTCGAGTGCGTGCTGGTCTACCGTTTCGACGCGGACTGGAACGGCGAGGCGATCGCCGAGGACAAGGTGCCGGATTGGTCGCGCGCCCTGCTCGGGCTGCGGTTCCCGGCCTCCGACATCCCGGCCCAGGCGCGCGCGCTCTACACCAAGGCCAAGAGCCGCTTCGTGATCGATCGCGATTCGGTGCCCGTGCCCCTGGTCGCGGCGCCGGCGGCCGGCAACGGCCCGATCGACCTCACCTTCGCGCAGCACCGCACGCTCTCGCCGATCCACCTGGAGTACCAGCGCAACCTCGGCGTGAACGGCTCGATGTCGATCTCGATCATGGTCGAGGGGCGGCTGTGGGGCCTGATGATCGGCCATCACCGCCACCCGCACTACGTCGCGCCCGAGACCCGCGCCGCCGCGACCGTGCTCACCGACGCCTTCGCCATGCGCGTGCAGGAGATCGAGGCGCGCCGGCTCTGGACCGAGCGCAAGGCCCATCTCGACACCGAAGGACGCCTGGTCCGCGGCCTGACCCGGTCGGACGACTTCGTCGCGGCGCTGACCGGCGGCTCGACCACCCTCCTCGACCTGTTCGGGTCGACCGGCGCGGCGATCGTCTCCGGCGCGCGCGCGACCCTGATCGGCACGACGCCCCCGGACGAGGCCGTCCGCGCGATCGGCGACTGGCTGAAGGAGATCCTTGCGCCGGGCGAGACCACCTATGCCAGCGCCAACTTCTCCGCACAGTGTCCCGCCGCCGCCCCGCACCGCGAGATCGCGAGCGGCGTGCTCGCCGCGTTCGTCGACGAATCCCGCGAGAACCTGCTGCTCTGGTTCCGCCCGGAGGTGTCGAGCACGGTGACGTGGAGCGGCGATCCGCGGAAACCGGTGCTCGCCGGCAACGGGCCCGTCGCGGTGCTGCCGCGGCGCTCGTTCGAGCGCTGGGTCGAGGAGCGCACGGGCTTCGCCAGCCCCTGGGCCGACTGGCAGGTGTCGCTGGCCGGCTCCCTCGCCCACGCGGTGGAGGGCGTCGTCCTGCGCCAGCGCCGCAAGATCGACGAGCTCACCGGCCTCCTCGCCGAGAAGGAGCGCCTGCTCGCCCAGAAGGATCTCCTGACCCGCGAGATCGACCACCGGGTGAAGAACTCGTTGCAGATCGTCTCGGCCTTCCTGCAGATGCAGCGGCGTCAGGTCTCCGATCCGGCCGCCCGGCAGGCCTTCGCCGACACCTCCGCCCGGGTGATGAGCGTCGCCCGCGTCCACGACAGCCTTTATCAGGCGGAGAACGTCGAGGAGGTCGACCTCGGCCAGACCATCGAGGCGCTTTGCACCGACCTCGCCGGCATGGCGGGCGGCGGCCATGCCGTCGACCTCACCGCCGAGCCCGGCCTGATGGTGCCCTACCGCAAGGCGGTGGCGCTCTCGCTGATCGCCACCGAGCTCGTCACCAACGCCTTCAAGTACGCCGCCAAGCCCGAGGGCGTCGGCCGCGTGGCGGTCACCGTTTCGGGCCACGGCCCCGGCAGCGTGCGGCTGCGCGTCTGCGACGACGGCGAGGGCCTGCCCGAGGGCTGGTCGGAGACCAAGCCCCGCGCCAACGGCACCGGCGTCGGGCTCGGGATGAAGCTGATCCGGGCGATGCTCGACCAGATCAACGCCCGCCTCGACGTCGACAACGCGCCCGGCGCCTGCTTCACGATCACGGCGTGAGCCTGCACCAGCGGCTGCGCGCCGCCACCGCCTCGTCGCATCAGGGTCTCGAGGACGCGCTCGACTGGCGGGCGCGCGTCGCGACGCTGCCCGGATATCGCGACCTGCTCGCCCGCTTCCATGGATTCCATGCGGCCTACGAGCCGGCGATCGGGCTTGCGCTCGCCGACGAGGCGTTCTGGGGCCCGCGCCGTCGCTTCGCCGCGCTGGCGGCGGACCTCGCCCATCTCGGGATGCCGGACGCCGAGATCGCCACCCTGCCCCGGCCCTCGGCCGTGACGTTCGCGGACGAAGCCGCGGCGATGGGGGCGCTCTACGTGCTCGAAGGCTCCACGCTCGGCGGCCAGGTCATCGGCCGGCACATCGGCGCGGTGCACGGGCTGACGCAGGCGGGCCTCGCCTATTACCGCGCCCATGGCCGGCAGACCGGCGTGATGTGGAACGCCTTCCGCGCCCGGCTCGATTGCCTGTCGGGCGATCCGGAGGCGGAGGCGGCCGCCCTGGCGACCGGCACTGCGACGTTCGACGCGCTTCGGATCTGGCTGTGCGCGCCGGATTCGTCCGCCGCGTGCGGGGCCGGCTGAGGCGCAGGCCGCCTCAGCCCTCGCGATCCCGCCCGAGCAGCCCGTCGACGAAGGCTTCGAGGCCGATCCGCCGCGTGCGCTTGAGGCGCTCGGCGGCCAGGATGCCGCGCAGGGCGTCGAAGGCGTTCTGCAGGTCGTCGTTGACGATGACGTAGTCGTACTCGCTCCAGCGCTGGATCTCGACGCGGGCGTTGGCGAGGCGCTTCTCGATGGTCTCCGGGCTGTCCTCGGCCCGGCGCTCCAGGCGGTGGCGCAGCTCCTCCAGGCTCGGCGGCAGGATGAACACCGTCACCACGTCGTCGGCGAGCTTGGAGCGGACCTGGCGGGTGCCCTGGTAGTCGATGTCGAAGATCATGTCCCGGCCGGCGCTGAGCACCTTCTCCACCGGGCGGCGCGGCGTGCCGTAGAAGTTTCCGTGGACCTCGGCCCATTCGAGCAGGTCGTCGCGGCTGCGCAGGTCGTCGAAGGCCTCGCGCGCGATGAAATGGTAGTGGCGCCCGGCGATCTCGGACGGGCGCCGGGCGCGGGTCGTCACTGAGATCGACAGGTCGAGACCCCAGCCGCCGTCATCGGCGATGGCGCGCGTCAGGGTGGTCTTGCCGGCGCCCGACGGCGAGGACAGGATCAGGATCAGCCCGCGGCGGGCGATCGAGTCCGAGACCGATGGGGAGGGGGTGTCCGTCATCCGCGTGCCCCGGCCGTGTCTCGCGCGCCCATCGCCTCAGTCCCGCTACTCGACGTTCTGAACCTGCTCGCGGAATTGCTCCACCACGGCCTTCAAGTCGAGTCCGATTCGCGACAGCGCCACGTCGTTGGCCTTGGCGCACAGGGTGTTGGCCTCGCGCCCGAGCTCCTGGGCCAGGAAATCGAGGCGCCGCCCGATCGCGCCGCCCGCCGCCAGGAGCTCGGACACCGCTTCGAGGTGGGCGCGCAGGCGGTCGAGCTCCTCGCGGACGTCGGCCTTGGCCGCCATCATCACCGCCTCCTGATGCAGGCGCTCGGGATCGAGGCCGCCGGCGTCCAGCAGGCCCGCGACGGAGGCCGCGAGACGGGCGCGGATCGCCTCGGGCTTGCGCGCCGGGCAATCCTCCGCGGCCTGCGTCAGCACGCCCATCCGCGCGACCTGCGCCGCGACGATCTCCGCGAGCGCCCGGCCCTCGGCGCGGCGCGCCTCGACGAGGTCGGCCACCAGCCGCACGACGCCCTCCGCGAGGTCGCGCGCCAGCGCGTCCGGCTCGGTGGCGGCCTCGTCCTCGGCCTCGACGACGCCGCGGATCGACAGCAGCCCGTCCATCGTCGCGGGCGCGATCCCCTCCGGAACCGGCACGCGGGCGACGGCCTCGGCGAGCCGCGCCAGCAGCGCCTCGTCGATCCGCACCCGCGCCTTGCTCTCCGGCTTCGTCAGGTTGAGCGAGAGCTGGCACTGGCCGCGGGCGAGCGTCTTCTGCAGGGCGGTGCGCGCGACCTCGCCGACGGAATCGTATCCGTTCGGCACCCGGAGCCGCACGTCGAGCCCGCGGCCGTTGACGCTGCGGACCTCCCAGGCCCACTGCACCGGCCCGGTGGTGCCGGCGGCCCGGGCGAACCCGGTCATGCTCGCGATCATGGTCTTGCGATGCCCTGCGTTGCGGCGCCGAGGTTTCGTCGTGCGGGACGCCTAAACGAAGGCGTTCACCTCCACCGTGAACCCGCCCGGCGCCTGGAAATAGAACGTCACCCGCCCGTGCTCCTCGCGCGGGGTCTCCGGGGCGAAGCCGCCTTCGGTCAGCCGTGCGTGGATCGCGTGGACCTGCTCCACCCGCTCCTGGATGAAGCCGATGTGGAAGATCTTGGGGTAGGTCGCATCCTTCACGCGGAACAGGCTGAGGATGCCGCCGCCGTCGTCGGCGAGGAAGGCCATCTTGTCGTTCACCGGCATCGCGGTGCGGCGCAGCCCGAAATAGGTCTCGAACATCGCGACCGTGGCCGGGACCTCGGTGACGCCGAGGTTGACGTGGTTCAGGTGCATCGGCTCGTCCTGATGGCGCGTGCGAGCGGCGCCGCAGCGCCGGGGACGATCACGGTTGCTTCAGCACCGGCACGGTCTTGGGCGAGCCGAGGTCGTAGGTCCTGTTCTTCAGCGGATCGAGCTTCGTGCCCTCCGAGGCGTCGAAGGCCTTCGGCCGCGGCCCGCCCGCCCCGACGGTCGCCCCGTCCAGCGCGTAGGCGTTCGTCGGCGGGGCGAAGGCCGAGGCCCGGTTCGGCACCGCGGCGGGATCGGCGGCCGGCTCGGCCTTGTCGACGCCGGCGGCATCCGGCGTCGTGGCCAGGCGGGCCTTCTCGACCTGGCGCCAGCGCGCGACGTTCTTCTGGTGGCCGTCGAGGCTCTCGGCGAAGGCGTGCCCGCCGGTGCCGTCGGCGACGAAGAACAGGTCCTTGGTCCGCGACGGATTGGCGACCGCCTCCAGGGCGGCGCGGCCGGGATTGGCGATCGGGCCGGGCGGCAGGCCCTCGATCACGTAGGTGTTGTAGGGCGTCGCCCGGTCGATCTCGGACCGCTGGATGCCGCGCCCGAGGGTGCCGCGCCCGCCGACCAGCCCGTAGACGATGGTCGGGTCCGATTGCAGCTTCATCCGCTTGTTCAGGCGGTTGACGAACACGCCGGCCACCCGCGGCCGCTCGTCGGCGCGCCCGGTCTCCTTCTCGACGATCGAGGCCAGCGTGACCATCTCGGCCGGCGTCCGCACCGGCACGTCGGCGCTGCGGCGCAGCCAGATGTCGTTGAGGACCTTGCGCTGCTTCTCGCGCATCAGGTTGACGATCTGCTGGCGGCTCGCGCCGCGCTCGAACTTGTAGGTGTCGGGCAGCAGCGAGCCCTCGGGCGGGATCTCGCCGACCTCGCCGGTGAGCACGTCGTTCTCGTTGAGGCGCATCACGATCTGCTCGGAGGTGAGCCCCTCGGGGAAGGTGATCGCGTGCTGGACCTGCCGACCCGTGGTCACGGTGTCGATCGCATCGCTGATGCTGGCATGGGCCTTGAAGGTGTACTCGCCGGCCTTCAGCGGCGGGCGCCCGCCGAAGCGGGCGGCGAACTCGAACAGCCCGATATGGTCGATCACGCCCTCGCGCTTCAGGATCTCGGCGATCTCGCCGGTGCCGCTGCGGGACGGGATCACGACCACCTTGTCGGCGGCGAGCGGGCCGGGCTCCTGCACCTGCCGCTGGAACAGCGTCAGCCCGAGCATCACGGCGATGGCGATCACCACCGCGAAGGTGAGCAGCCCGCTGATGGTGGCGAGGAGCCCGCCGCGGCGGCGCTCGGGCCGCTCGGGCGGCGGCGGGGCCGCGGTCGGCTTGATCGCCTCGTTCGGCGAGCGGGGGGAGAGGCGCTGCGGCTGGGCCGGCTCGTCGAAGGTGAGCGGCTGCGGCGGCACGTGCGTCTGGCGTCGACGGAAGAACATCGGGATCCTGCTCGGGCTCGCGCCGGCGACGAGGGCGGTGCCGGGCGCGCATGCGCGACGGGGCGGCGATCACGAAGGATCGCCGCAGGGTACCGGAAACTACGCCGGTTTGTGGCGAAATTGCCGTTGCGCGCTGCACGCGCCCCGGCTGGTCGACAGACAGGCCGATCCGGTCAGCGCGGTATCGGGGGCTTCGGCGCGATCCGCGTCCCAGAAGGCTGGCAGGTCGCGCAGAAGAAGGTCGAGCGGCCGGATTGCACGATCCGGCCGACGGTCCCGCCGCAGCCCTTGGTGCGGCAGGCCTCGCCGACCCGGTCGTAGACGCGGAACGCCTGCTGGAAGGCGCCCGACGTGCCGTCGGTGTGGGCGTAGTCGCGCAGCGTCGAGCCGCCGGCGGCGACCGCCTCGGTGAGCACCTCGCCGATCACCCTGGCCAGCAGCCGGGCCTTCGGCGTCGGCGCGCCGTCGGCCTTGGCCAGCGTGCCCGCGGCCGCCTCGGGGTGGAGGCCGGCCCGGTGCAGAGCCTCGCAGACGTAGATGTTGCCCAGGCCCGCGATCAGGCGCTGGTCGAGGAGCGCGGCCTTCAGCGGCGTGATCTTGTGGCGAAAGAGCCGCGCGATGGTCTCGGCCGTCAGATCCGCGCTCAGGGGCTCGATGCCCATGCCGGCGAAGTGCCGGCACGCGGCGAGCGTGTCGGTGGGCACGAGGTCCATGAAGCCGAAGCGGCGGGCGTCGTTGTAGGTGACGGTGGCGCCGTTCCCCATCGCCATCACCACGTGGTCGTGCTTGGGCGTGCCGAGCGCCCCGTCGAGGTAGAAGTCGCCGGGCGACGTGTTGCTGCCGTCGGGCATCGCCACGTCGAAGCGGCCGCTCATGCCGAGATGCATGATCAGCGTCTCGCCCGAATCGAGGCCGGCCGTGAGGTACTTCGCCCGCCGCGCGAGGCCGGTGACCCGGCGGCCCTCCAGGCGCGCGCAGAAGCGCTCGGGGAACGGGAAGCGCAGGTTCGGGCGGCGCAGGGTGACGCGGCTGAAGGTGGCCCCGACCATCGCCGGCGCGAGGCCGCGCCGCACCGTCTCGACCTCTGGAAGCTCGGGCATCGTCCTGTGGCCGTCCCTCGGCAAATCGGATGGTGGAAGGCGGATCGTGGAGGCCGGATATCGGCACGTGCCGCCGCCGCCGCAATCCCAGCCGACGGGCGAGGCTTCGCCGCCCACGGCCGGCCGTCCCCACCGCGTCTTACGACGCATGGCGGATCGCGTCCGGCTTCGCTATGAGGCGCGAGGGCGCAGACGGGCAGGACTTCATGACGGTGGCGGACGAGACGACGGGCGCGCGGGACGGCACGACGGGGGCGCAGGAGACCGATTTCGGCTTCGAGCGTGTGGCCCTGGCCGAGAAGCAGGCGCGCGTCGACGACGTGTTCCGCTCGGTCGCCAAGCGCTACGACCTGATGAACGACCTGATGTCCGGCGGCCTGCACCGGGCCTGGAAGGCGCAGCTCATCGCGATGCTGCGCCCGTCGCGCACGCGGCCGTTCCGCCATCTCGACGTGGCCGGCGGCACCGGCGACGTCGCCTTCCGCGTCCTCGAGGCCGGCGGCCCGCAGGCCTCGGTCACCGTGCTCGACATCAACGAGGCGATGCTGCGGGTCGGCGCCGAGCGCGCCGGGGCGCGCTTCGACGGGCGCATCGACTTCGTCACCGGCAACGCCGAGACCTTGCCCCTGCCGGACGCGACCTTCGACGCCTACACCATCGCCTTCGGCATCCGGAACGTGCCGCGGATCGAGCTGGCCCTGCAGGAGGCCCGCCGCGTGCTGAAGCCCGGCGGCCGCTTCCTGTGCCTGGAATTCTCCAAGGTCGACCTGCCGGTGCTCGACAAGATATACGACGCCTACTCCTTCCACGTGATCCCGCGGCTCGGCGCGCGGGTCGCGGGCGACGCGGAATCCTACCGCTACCTCGTGGAATCGATCCGGAAGTTCCCCTCCCCCGGGCTGTTCGCCGGGATGATCGAGCAGGCCGGCTTCCGCCACGTCACGCACCGGCCGCTCTCGGGCGGCATCGTCGCGATCCATTCCGGCTGGAAGGTCTCGTGACCGACCCGAGCCGCCGGGCGGCGCGATGATCGCCGCCGCGGTCAACCTCTTCCGCGGGGCCCATGTCGGCTTCGTGCTGGCGCGCGAGGGCGCGCTGGCGCTCGTCGACGCCTCCGAGCTGCCGCCGCACCTGCGGCTCGGGCTGCGGATCGTCCGGTTGCTGGAGCGGCCGGGCCTCGGCACCGGCGCGGCCCGGCTCTCGGCCGGCCTGACCCGGCTCGGCCCGTCCTACGTCAAGTTCGGGCAGTTCCTCGCCACCCGCCCCGACATCGTCGGGATGAGCGCGGCCCGCGACCTCGAGATGCTGCAGGACCGGGTGCCGCCCTTCCCGCAGGCGGTGGCCGTGAAGGTGGTCGAGGCCGCCTTCGGCAAGCCGATCTCCGCCCTGTTCGTCGCCTTCGGCGAGCCGGTGGCCGCGGCCTCGATCGCGCAGGTCCACAAGGCGGTGGTCCACGATGCCGACGGCACCCAGCGCACGCTCGCCGTGAAGATCATGCGGCCGGGCGTGCGCGAGCGCTTCCAGCGCGACGTGGAGGTGATGCGCCTCCTCGCGCGCATCGTCCACGTGCTGTCTCCGCAAGCCGAGCGCCTGCGCCCGCGCGACGTGGTCGAGATCCTGGCCCGCTCCGTGACCATGGAGATGGACTTCCGGCTCGAGGCCGCCGCCGCCTCGGAGCTCGCGCAGAACACCGCGGAGGACGACGATTTTCGCGTGCCGCGGCCCGAATGGGAGCTGATCGCCCGCGACGTGCTCACCTGCGAATGGATCGACGGCACCCGCCTCCACAGCGCCGCCGCGCTTCGGGAAGCCGGCCACGACCCGCACGCGATCGGGCGCACGGTGATCCAGAGCTTCCTGCGCCAGGCGATCCGCGACGGGTTCTTCCACGCCGACATGCACCAGGGGAACCTGTTCGTGGACGCCGCCGGCAAGCTCGTCGCGGTGGATTTCGGCATCATGGGCCGGCTCGGGCGCAAGGAACGGCGGTTCCTCGCCGAGATCCTGCTCGGCTTCATCATGCGCGACTACCGCCGCGTGGCGCAGGTCCACTTCGAGGCGGGCTACGTGCCGGCGCACCACTCGGTCGACGACTTCGCCCAGGCGATCCGCGCCATCGGCGAGCCGATCCACCAGCGCCGCGCCGACGAGATCTCGATGGCGAAGGTGCTGACGCTGCTGTTCGACATCACCGCCCTGTTCGACATGAGCACGCGCACCGAGCTGGTGATGCTGCAGAAGACCATGGTGGTGGTGGAAGGCGTCGCCCGCAGCCTCGATCCCAAGCTCGACATGTGGACCTCGGCCGAGCCGGTGGTCCGCAGCTGGATCACCCGCAACCTCGGCCCGGCCGGGCGCCTGGAAGGGGCGGCCCACGCCGCGCGCACCCTCACCGACATCGTCGCCGACGTGCCGGACCTCGCCCTGCGGCTCCGGCGCCTGATCGTCCATGCCGACGAGGCGGGCACGGGCGACGCACGCCGCCTGGAGCGCATCGCCCGCAACGAGCGCCGCGACGCGCTGTGGCAGACGCTGGCCCTGTGGGCGATCGCGGCGGGCGTGCTGGTGGCGGCCTTGCGATAGGCCGGGACGGCGAAGCCGCCCGCCCCAAAGCGTTCCGTCAGGCGGCGCGACCCTGTCGCTGCGCATCCGCGACGGCGGCTGCGCAGGGGTCGATCCCGAGCGTGTCGACGGGGCCCGGGCGGCCGAACAGGTAGCCCTGCACCTCGGCGCACCCGGCCGCTCTCAGGAACGCGAGTTCCGCGACGGTCTCGACGCCCTCGGCGACCACCGGCAGGCCGAGCCCGCAGCCGAGCCCGAGGACGGCGCGCACGATCGCCGCCGTCTGGGCGTTGGTGTCGACGTTGCGCACGAAGGACCGGTCGATCTTGATCCGGTCGAAGGGGAACGCCCGGAGGTTGGCCAGCGACGAGTAGCCCGTCCCGAAATCGTCCATGGCGATGCCGACGCCGAGCGTCCGCAGCTGGCGCAGCGTCGCCACCGCACGGTCGAAGTTGCGGATCAGCGCGGTCTCGGTGATCTCCAGCTCCAGCCGCGCGGCCGGCAGCCCGGTCTCGACCAGAACCGCGTGCACCTGCGCGGCGAAGGTCGGATCGTGGACCTGGACCGCCGAGACGTTCACCGCCACCCGCAGGGGCGACGCCCAGGCCGCGGCCTCGCGACAGGCGGTGCGAAGCACCCACATCCCGATCGCCGAGATCGTTCCGCGCTCCTCGGCCACCGGGATGAAGACGTCGGGCGGGACGAGCCCTCGTGTCGGATGGGTCCAGCGCAGCAGGGCCTCGAAGCCGAGCAGGGCGCCGCCCGCGGCCGCGACCTGCTTCTGGTAGACGAGGTGGAACTCGCCGCGCGCCAGGGCCTGTTCGAGGTCGCGTTCCAAGGCGTGACGCTCGCGCACGGCGATGCCCATCTGCGGCTCGAAGAAGCGGTAGGTCCCCCGGCCCTCGGCCTTGGCGCGGTAGAGCGCCGTATCGGCATGTCCCATCAGGCCCTGGCGCTCCACGGCGTCCTGCGGGCACAGGGCGATGCCGATGCTGACCCCGACGATCGCGTCGGCGGGCCCGCCCGAGGCCTGCGCCGCGAGGGACGCGAGAATGGACTTCGCCAGGCGCTCGGCAGCGTCCGGCCCGGTCCGTCCGGCCATGAGGATGGCGAACTCGTCGCCGCCGAGGCGTGCCAGGATCTGGTCGGGGCCGAGCAGCCCGGTGACGCGGCGGGCGACCCTATTCAGCATCGCGTCGCCGGCCGCATGGCCGAACAGGTCGTTGACCGCCTTGAACCGGTCGAGGTCGAGGCAGAGCACCGCGATCGGAACGCCGGTCTCGACCGCCGCGCCCACGGCGCGATCGAGGCGCGCGTTGAAGGCGGAGCGGTTGAGCAGGCCCGTCAGGGCATCGTGGTGGGCGAGGTACCGGATGTGCCGCTCGGCGTGCTTGCGCTGCCGGATGTCGCGGACCGCCAGGGCATGATGCGGCTTGCCCGCGAAATCGATCCGCCGAAGGATCACCTCCGCCTCGATGACCGCGCCGGCGCCGTCGCGCAGGCTCAGCTCGACCGGCTGCCCGATGACGTAGGCGAGCCGATCCCAGGTCCGGGGCTCGTCGAGGAAGGCGGTGACCGACAGGCCCGTCATCGCTTCGTGCGAGAGGCCGACGAGCCGGCTGAAGCTGATGTTGGCCGTGACGATCCGGCACCGGTCCAGGACGATCAGACCCTCGACCGCCGCGTTGGCGAGGCCGCGCATGCGCACCATCTCCGCGCGCGCGCGACGCTGCTCGCGAAGGCTGAGCGCGTAGGCCGTCGCCGTGAGGACGAACACGATGAGGCTGGCCACCGCGACGGCGCCGGCGAGCCAGCCCGGCGGCATCGCCTGGGGCGACAGGGTCGCCAGCGGGTTCTCGGTGATCGTCACCCCGGCCATGCCCACCCCGTGATGCGCGCCGATCGCCAGCGCGAGCAGGCCTGCGCTGCCGAACAGGGAGGTGAGCGAACGGGCATGCACGGCGATGGAGACGGCGACGGCGGAAAGGAACTCACCGATCAGGATCGACGCGAACACGAAGGCCGGATCCCAGCGCAGACGTCCCGTGACCTCGAAGGCCGCCATGCCCGTGTAGTGCATCGCGGCGATGCCGAAGCCGACTACGCCCCCCCCGAGCCAGGACGCCCGCGGCGTCTCGGACAGGGCGATCCGCAGGCCCAGGCCGGTGAGGCCGATCGCGAAGACCAGCGAGAGGACGGTCAACCCGGAATCGTAGGCGCTCGGGATGCTCGGCTCGAACGCCAGCATCGCGATGAAGTGGGTCGCGAAGATGCCCGACCCGCTGGAGATCGCCGCGACCACGAGCCAGGTCGATCGCGCGCGGCCGCTGGCGGTGCCGGCGTGGCGGAGAAGCCGGATCGCGGTCAGCGCCGCGATCGCGCAGATCACGCCCGCCAGGACGACGAGGCGGAGGTCGTGCCGGGCCGTGAAGCAACCGAGGACGGTCAACATGCGCGCAGGTCCGAAATCGCCTCGGCCGAGCCCCAGGCGGCGCGGTCCGATCCTCCGGCCTCTCCCGAACGGATCGAGCCTGCGAGACGACGACGCTGCGTGGTGCGACCTTGGGGCGGTTCGAGTAGCAGGGTGCGATAATTTTCTTAAATATGTCTTGCCGCTCAGATTTCGTGCGTGAGGCGCAAGTCGAGGACGTTGCCCGCGGTTTCCTCGTGCGGCGTTCCACTTCCTGTCATCTACAGTTTAAGGAACGAGTACCTCATCGGGTGAGGTCAGAAGTTGTAATTCAACTTCTGAGAAGTACGATCCTACACGGCCGCCGTGCGAAAGCCCGCGAAGATGTCGCGGCGATCCGGCCCGAAGAAGTTGCGGTAGGCGTTGTCGACCATCCGCCCGCGGGTGATCCAGGCACCGCCGCGCAGCACCTTCCGCGTGCCGAAGGCGGGCTCGGAATACTCGCGGTAGGCATCGGGCGAGAAACCCGGATAGGGCAGGAAGTCGCTCGCGGTCCATTCCCAGACGTTGCCGATCATCTGGCGGCAGCCCCAGGCGCTGTCGCCCGCTTCGTGGGCGGCCACGTCGACGCAGCCGAGGCGGCCGCCGTCGAGGTTGGCGCGGGTCGCATCCGGTGCCGCCTCGCCCCAGGGATAGCGGCGTTTCACCTGCCCCATCGCCCCGCCCAAGGTCGGGGCGGTGGAGGCCGCGACCTCCCATTCGGCCTCGGTCGGCAGGCGGCGGCCGGCGAAGGCGCAGTAGGCGGCGGCCTCGTACCAGCTGACATGGACCACCGGCTGGTGCGGGGCGAGGTCGGAGACGCCGTCGAAGCGGCGGACCCGCCAGCCCGCCCCGTCCGGCTGCCAATGCGCGGGGTGCTCCGCACCGCTCCGGCAGCGCCAGCGCCATCCCTCCACGTCCCAGAACGACGGCTCGCGATAGCCGCCGGCGGCGACGAAGGCGGCGAACTCCGCGTTGGTCACCGGCGCCCGCGCGATGCGGAACGGCGCGACCTCGACCGGGTGCGCCCACTTCTCGTTGTCGAACACGAACGCCTCGCCCGGCTCGGCGCCAAGCCGGAAGGTGCCGCCGGGGATCGCCGCGTCGCCCGGCCACGGCCCCTCCGCGACCGGGGCGAGACCGGCCGAGGCGGCGAAGGACGGCGCCGGGTATCCGAGCGTCTGGCGCGAATAGGTGAAGGCCTCGCCGTGCATGTCCTCGTGGTAGGTGGTCAGCCGGTAGCGGTAGGCTTCCTCGGCGGTCGGCGAGCCGTCGAGGCGCCGGACCAGCGCGTCGTGGACGCGGCCCATGTAGCCGAGCGTGACGTCGAGCGGCGGCAGCGCGCGCACCCAGCGATCGTCGTGGGCGAGCACCGCGGAATTGTAGACCGCGTCGGCATCCGCGATCGCGGGTTCCGCCCCGTCGAGGGCGCGCAGGATGAAGTGCTCGTGGAACCAGGCGAGGTGCCCGATCTCCCACAGCAGCGGGTTGACGATGTCGAGCCGCGGCCCGATCAGCCGCTCGGCATCGAGCCCGGCCACCAGCTCGAGGGTCCGGGCGCGGCTGTCCTCCAGCATCGCGATGAGTTGTGTGGCGTCGGTCATGGCACCCATCCGATAAGCGATCGACCCATGGACATCATCCTGATCACGCCGGCGCCGAAACGTTCGCGGGCCGGCAACCGCACGACGGCCCTGCGCTGGGCCGGCATCCTGCGCCGGCTCGGCCACCGCGTCGTCGTGGCGACCGCCTACGCCGACGCGCCCTGCGACCTGATGATCGCGCTGCACGCCTGGAAGAGCGCCCCGGCGATCGCGCGATACCGGCGCTTATACCCGGAGCGCCCCCTCGTCGTCGCGCTGACCGGGACCGACATCAATCACGATCTCGCCGCCGATCCCGGCACCACCCTGCGCTCGCTCGATCTCGCCGACGCGCTCGTTGGCCTGCACGACCTCGTCGCCGACGCGATCCCGGAATCCTACCGCGACAAGCTCGCGGTGATCGTGCAGTCGGTGCCGGCGAGCGAGGAGCGCCTGCCGCCCACGACGCGCACCTTCGAGATCCTCGTCGTCGGCCACCTGCGCGCCGAGAAGGACCCGTTGCGCGCCGCGCTCGCCGCCCGCGCCCTGCCGCCCGCCTCCCGCATCCGCGTCGTCCATCTCGGCGGCGCGCCCGACCCGGCGTGGGCGGATCGCGCGCGGGCCGAGATGCAGGCCAACCCGCGCTACGATTGGCGCGGCGAGGTCTCCGGCGCACGGGTGCGGCGGTTCCTGCGGCGCGGGCGGCTGATGGTGCTGAGCTCGCTGAACGAGGGCGGCGCCAACGTGATCTCCGAGGCGATCGCGGCCGGGCTGCCGATCCTCGCTTCCGAGATCCCGGGCAATGTCGGCCTGCTCGGCGCCGACCACCCGGGCTACTTCCCGGCCGGAGACCAGGCTGCGCTCGCGCGCCTGATGCTGCGCGCGGAACAGGACCCGGCCTTCCTCGAGCGCCTGCGCGCGCACGGTGCGGCGCGTGCGGCGGCGTTCGACCCGGCGCACGAGCGGGAGGCCTGGGCCGTCCTCGTCGCGCGCGCGGCCGGCGCGGCGAGAGCGCGGGCCGCGGCCGGGATTGACGCGGCCCGCCCCGCACCGGCACTCCTTCTGCCATGACCGCAGCCCCCACGTTGCCGCTCGCGAACCGGCGCATCCTCCTCGTCATCGGCGGGGGCATCGCGGCCTACAAGGCGCTCGACCTGATCCGCCGCCTGCGCGAGCGCGGCGCCTCCGTCCGACCGCTGCTGACCAAGGGCGCGCAGGAATTCGTCACCCCGCTCGCGGCCGCGGCGCTCGCCGGCCAGCCCGCCCATACCGACCTGTTCGACCGGGCCGACGAGGCGGAGATCGGCCATATCAAGCTGGCCCGGGACGCCGACGCGGTGGTGGTGGCGCCGGCCACCGCCAACCTGATGGCGCGGATGGCCACCGGCCACGCCCCCGACCTCGCCTCCACGGTGCTGCTCGCCACCACCCTGCCGATCCTGATCGCGCCGGCGATGAACGTGGCGATGTGGGCGCATCCCGCAACGCGGCGCAACCTCGCGACGCTGCTCGCCGACGGCGTCCGGGTCGTCGGCCCCAATGCCGGCCCGATGGCCGAGCCCGAGACAGGGCCCGGCCGCATGGCCGAGCCGGCCGAGATCGCCGACGCCGCGGCCGCGATGCTCGGGGAGGCCGAGGCGAAGACCGCCGGGTTCGGCTTCCTCGCGGGTCGCGCCAAGGCCGCCGGGCCGCTCGTCGGCCGCCGCGTGCTCGTCACCTCCGGGCCGACCCATGAGCCGATCGACCCGGTGCGGTTCATCGCCAACCGCTCGTCGGGGCGCCAGGGCCACGCCATCGCCGCCGCCGCCGCCGCCGCCGGCGCGACGGTCACGCTGGTCTCCGGGCCGGTGGCGATCCCCGATCCCGAGGGCGTCGCCGTGGTGCGGGTCGAGACCGCGCGCGAGATGCTGGCGGCGGTCGAGGCGGCGCTTCCCGCCAGCATCGCGGTGTTCACGGCCGCGGTCGCCGACTGGCGGCCCGCCACCGAGACCGGCTCCAAGATCAAGAAGGCCGGCGCGGCGCCCGCCCCACTGACGCTGGTCGAGAACCCCGACATCCTCGCCACTATCGCCGGGCGGACGCAGAACCGCCCCGCCCTCGTCGTCGGCTTCGCCGCCGAGACCGACACGGTGATCGCGCACGCCCAGGCGAAGATCGCCCGAAAGGGCTGCGACCTGATCGTCGCCAACGACGTCTCGGCTGCGGGCGGCGTGATGGGCGGCGCGACCAACACGGTCCACCTGATCGCGCACGACGGGTCGGTCGAGACCTGGCCGACGCTCGACAAGGACGAGGTCGCGCGCCGGCTGGTGGCACGGTTTTCGGAGTTGCTTCGGGGTTAGGGCCGGTTCGGGTGCCCTACCCTGCCGCCGCCTGCTGCGCCGCCGCGAGGCGCGCGTCGTCGGCGGCGATCGCCTGGTAGGCCGGACGCGCCCGGAAGCGCGCGAGGTAGGCCATGATCGCCGGCTCCTCGGGGACGAGCTTGAACGCGGTGGTCCAGCCGAGCGCCGAGCCCCACAGGACGTCGGCGGCGGAGAAGCGCTCGCCGAGGATCCAGGGGCCGGGCGTCAGCATCGCGAGCAACTGGGCCAGCACCGTGTCGTAATCGCCGTAGGCCGACATCATCCGGGGCGGCGGCGCGCGCTCCATCGCCCGGTCGATCACGGCCGGCTCGAAGCACGAGCCGTAGAAGACCATCCAGCGCAGGTAGGCGCCGCGGGCCGGATCGGTCGTGCCGGGCGCGAGGCCGGCCTCGGGAAACAGGTCCGCGAGGTAGAGGTAGCAGGCGGCCTGCTCGGCCACCGTCGCGCCGCCGTGGCGGATCGCCGGGACCTTGCCCATCGGGTTGACGGCGAGGTGCGCGCTGCCCTGCTGCTCGCCGGCCTTGAGGTTGATGACGTGCAGCTCATGCGGCGCGTTAAGTTCCTCGAGCAGCACCCGCAGGCCCGTCGAGCGGGTGTTCGGGGCGTGGTGCAGGACGAGTCCGTCGGTCGTGGTCGGCATCGTCGTCTCCGGGGCCTGAACGCTTCGGGCGCACGCTCTGCCGGAGGCCGGCTCCGGTCAAGCCGGCCGTTCGGACCGGATCGGCTCAGACCCGGTACTTGCCGTTGCGCTTGATCAGCACCTGCGTCCCCACCGGCACGCGCTCGTAGAGGTCGACGATGTCCTCGTTGAGCATGCGGACGCAGCCCGACGACATCTGCTCGCCGATGCTCCAGGGCTCGTTGGTGCCGTGGATGCGGAACAGGATGTCGCGGTTGCCCTGGTAGAGGTAGAGCGCGCGGGCGCCGAGCGGGTTGTCGACGCCGCCCTTGCGCTGGCGGTCGATCTCCGGATGGAGGGCGACCATGGTCGTGGTCGGGCTCCAGTTCGGCCAGACGCCCTTGCGGCCGACGCGGGCCTCGCCCTTCCACGAGAAGCCGAGCTTGCCCACGCCGACGCCGTACTGCATCGCCGTGCCGTCGGCCTGGACGAGGGCGAGCTGGCGCTTGTCGATGTCGACGACGATGGTGCCCGGCCGCTCGGGGCCGGAATAGCTCACGACCTGCCGGCGGTACTTCGGATCGAGGCGGTTGGTGTCGACCAGCGGCACGTCGAACGGCTTGTCGGGCATCGAGCCGACATACCACGCCGCCTCCTCGTCGTTGGCGGCAAGGTTCACGGGCCCGCGCTGGTTGCAGGCTGCGAGCGGCGCGATGAGGACCGCAGCGAGGAGGATCCGGCGGAGGGGCATGGGGCCTCACGAGGCGAAGAAGCGTTCGGATCATGCCTACCGCCTCGCCGCCCCCCACGATGTGACTTTTGCGTCTCAGGTTGGATGAAGCGCCCGGCACGATTGCCCGGATTTCGCCTCGTTCGGCCGTGGGTTGCGCCCTAACTCTCCCGCATCGGTTCCGAGACGAGGCGCATCATGGCCGACACGCTCACCCTTCCCGAGATGCAAGGCGCATTGCCGGAGACGCCGCTGCGCCCGGCGATCCATCTCGACCATTGCGTGATCCACGTCAGCGACTGGACGCGCGCGAACGCCTTCTACGGAGATGTCGTCGGTGCCGAGATCGTCCCGGCCGGCGCGGGCTTCGCGTACCGGCTCGGCGGGGTGCAGCTGAACTGCCACGGCCCCGGGCTGTCCCCGGAGCCGCTCGCCGAGAAGCCGGTGATGCCGGGCGGCAGCGACCTGTGCTTCCGCTGGTCCGGCACGATCGAGGAGGCGATGGCGCACCTGGCCGCCCACGGCGTCCCCGTCGAGCTCGGCCCGGTGGAGCGCCACGGCGCGGCCGGGCCCGGGACCAGCATCTACTTCCGCGATCCGGACGGGTCGCTGATGGAGTTCATCACCTACCCGGTGCCGTGACGCCCGATCGCGCGATCTCAGGCGCGGCTCTGCGCGAGCGCCTGGTTCGTCTGCTCGAGGCGCAGGGCCAGCTCGCGCATCAGCGCGATGCTGATCTGGGGAAACTGCGCCAGCAGCTCGAGGAACACGCCGCGGTCAATGCGAAGGGCGGTGGCCGCCGTCTCGGCCGTGACGGTGGCCGAGCGCGGCTGGTCGGCCAGGATGCCCATCTCGCCGACCAGGGCGTTGGCCCCGAGCAGGGCGAGACGCACCGGCCCCGCGGCCCCGTCGATGGTCACGGCGGCGCTGCCCTCCAGGATGAGGTAGGCGGCATCCGCGACGTCGCCGCGGGTGAAGAATTGCTGGCCCGCCTCGAAATGCACCCGCTCGCTGGTGAAGGCGAGCAGCTTCAGCCGCGACGGCTCGACCTCGCGGAACAGCGGCACCTGCCGAAGGGAGGTAACCTCCGTATCGAGGGTCATGGGTGGAACTCCGCACCGCGCCGGATCTCGTGATGGCGCCGGCCGCCTCATCCATGCGGCTTGCGGCGATCTTGTCCAGCCCTCCCGTCCCGGCGGCATGCTGCGACGGCGTGCCCCGGATGCCCCGTCGAACGCGATCGGGCATGCAGGCCCCCACCGGAGGTGCCATGCGCCGCGCCCGCCATCCTCGCCTCGCCGCGCTCCTCGTCGGGATCGCGTTCGCCGCCACGCCGGCCGCCGCCCGCCTGAACCGGACCGAGCTCGCGCGCGTCGCGGTCGTGCCGCCTCCGGGCGGCCGTGTTCCCCTCGATCTGGCCTGGAACGATGCCGCGGGCGACCGGCCGACCACGCTGGGCGAGGCGCTCGGCGGCCGGCCGACCCTGCTGCTGCCGGTGGACTACACCTGCGGCAACGTCTGCGACCCGATGCTGTCGATGTCCGGGGCGGCCTTGGCCGCAACCGGCCTCGTCGCCGGCCGCGACGTCAGCCTCGTCCTCGTCGGGATCGACCCGCGCGACGACGCGGCCGCGGCGCGGCACATGCTGGAGACCGAGCTCGGGAACCCGGGGCTTTCGGCGAAGGCGGCCGCGCTGGTGGGCGACGCCGCCACGGTCGATCGGCTGACGCAGGCGCTCGGCTACCGTTTCGTCTACGACGCCGGCACCGACAGCTTCGCCCACCCCGCCGCCGCGATCCTGCTCACCGGCAACGGCCGTGTCGCCCGCGTCCTGTCGCCGCTGGCGCTGAACGGCAGCGACCTGCGGCTCGCCCTCGTCGAGGCCGGCGAGGGCCGGACCGGCAGCCTCGCCGACCGCCTCGTCCTGCTCTGCTACGGGTACGATGCCGCGACCGGCGTCTACACGCCGATGATCCGCCGCGTCCTCAGTTTCGCCGCCGCTGGGACGATCCTTGCGATGGCGATCGGGATCGTCCTGCTCAGCCGCCGGCCGCGGCAGGTCTGAGGCCGCTCAGCGCTTCGTCGCCAAGCCGGATTTCTCGGCGCTCGGCGGCTCGCGGCCGGCGCTGGCGTTCGGTTGGGGCGAATCGATCGGCTCGACCTGCGTCGTCGGCGTCGCGCTGCCCTCGTCCGCGGGCATCGGCGGAAGCGCCCGCGTGTTCGGCTTCGGCGCGGCCTCCGGCGAAACCTTGGCCGCACCGGAGACCATCTCGCGATTCGTCATGCTCGAAAAAACCTCGTTCGAGGCAGGCGCTGAATTGTCGTTTGCCCCACCGCTGTCTTCCAACGCCAGCGCACCGACGTGGTTGCGGCTAAGCTTGTCGCGGAAGCGTGAGAGGAACCTTCGGATACTGGCGAAGGTTGTGAAAGGGTGAAGAGAAGCCTGAGGAGGAGCTGATGGCATCCGGTAATTCAACCTCGAAGCGAGGTTTTGCGTCGATGGATCTCGAGCGCCAGCGCGAGATCGCCAGCAAGGGTGGCCGCAGCGTGCCGGCTGAGAAGCGTTCGTTCTCGCAGGACCGCGAGCTGGCCTCGACGGCCGGCCGCAAGGGCGGTCAGGCCACCGGTACGGGCCGCGACGGCGCCGAGTGAACGACCGCCCTTCGAGACGCGCGGCGTCTGCCCTTCGCTGGGCAGGCGCCTTTTTTTATATTCGCTCCCATGCCGCAAAACGCGAAGGCCCGCTCCAGAGCATGGAGCGGGCCTTCGCGTTGTGCGCCGTAAGCCGGTAGGCTGATCGGTGTCGCCTCAGGAGATGCAGCGGCCGGGGATCATGCGGCGGGCTTCGGGGCCGACCAGCGAGCTGAGCGCCGCCTCGCAGCCCTCGCGCATCATCCGACGCGGCTTGAGCGGCGGCTTGGTTCCCATCTCCTGCGCCGTGTCCGACGCGGCCGGGACGGCGCGGTTCGGCTCGGATTGCAGGCTCGCCACCCGGCTCGGCCGGATCGCGATCGAGACCGGGCGCATGCCCGGCAGGGGGCGGGCTTCGAATGCGGCCGGACCGGGGGCGGCGACCGTGGTCGTGGGTACCCATTGGTCCGCGCTCGCCTGGACCATCGGGTGGACGAGCAACGTCAGGATGGCGGCCGGTGCGCTCACGCCGAGAAGGAAGCCTGACCGAAGCATCGTCGTGGTCTCCGAATGGGAGCTTGACAGGATGAACGGAAAACGCGTCTTCCATGATCCGGTTCCGTCACGGCCTCGCTTTTGACGAAATCAGTATTCGGCAACAGTTTCTCGTGGCGGTGCCGGGCACGAGGAACCTTGTCCACAGCGACCCGGAGTGGCGCGGACGCCACAGGCGTCGAAAAACGGTTCGCGCCCGGAACCTGGTTCGTGCACGCCCGTTGATCGAGCACCCGGCCACCTGGTCCTCCCCGCATTCCCCTTGTGCATCGGCCGGAACCTCATCCACGGGTCGGAGATTTCTCCGGCCCGTTTTTTTATGCCTGGACCGATGTCCTTGGCGGGCAACAAAAAACCCCGGCTCGTCGCCGGGGTTTTTTCGTTCTGCGGATTGGTACGGAGGCGGTTGCGGACCGCCTCGCGGTCAGGCCGACTTGGCTTCACGCCGGCGTGCCGTCTGCTGGAAGAACAGCGCCTGGCTGATGACGGCGGAGACGTTGGCGGGCTGGAACGGCTTGGCGATGAGGAAGGCCGGCTCCGGGCGCTCGCCCGTGAGGAATCGCTCCGGGTAGGCGGTGATGAAGATCACCGGGACCTCGAAGGTCTTCAGCAGGTCGTTGACGGCATCGAGGCCGGACGAGCCGTCCGCGAGCTGGATGTCGGCGAGGATCAGGCCCGGGCGCTTGCTTTCGGAGGCGATCTTGACGGCCTCGGTGCGCGTGCGGGCGACGCCGATGACGTTGTGGCCCAGGCCCTCGACCAGCGCTTCGAGGTCCATCGCGATCAGCGGCTCGTCCTCGATGATGAGGATGTCGGTGGCCATGTCCGCGGCGAGCTCGCGTCCCGCCTCGTCGACGAGGTCGCGCACCTGGCTGACGTCGACGTCGAGGATGATCGCCGCGTCCTCCTCCGAGAAGCCTTCGAGGCAGGAGAGCAGGAAGGCCTGGCGCGGCAGCGGCGTGATCTGGCCGAGCCGCACCTCGGCGGGGAGATCGTGCTGCACCTGTTCGCTGCGGCCGTTCACCGAGAGCGAATTCCAGATGCGGGTGAACACCCGGAACAGGTCGGCCTTCACGTTCGTGCTGCGGCCGAGCGTATCCGGCTCGTTGACCAGCGTCTCCAGAGTTGCCGCGACGTAGGCGTCGCCCGCCACCTGGCTGCCCGTCAACGCGCGCGCGTAGCGCCGCAGGTACGGCAGGTGCTGCACCACGAGTTGCGATGTCGACATACGATCCCCTGTGCCTTGTCGGCCTGCTATTCAACCTGCCGCCCCAACGCGGGGCATCCGACTCCGTTCCGGCAGGGCGCGGAACCGCTTCTGGCCGGAGGCGTTGCTGGTGCAGCCATGGCGTATGTCGCGCGGCAAGACAATGCGCGCGTGCCTCATGCACAGATGCCGCGAACGGCACCGGGGGACGTGAGGATGACCGACGCTGCGAAGGCGGGGAGGCCGATCGGCAATGCCGGCCTGAGGCCCGTCGGGGAATCGGGGCCCGCGGGCTCGAAGGCCGAGAAGCGCGAGCATGGATCGTCGCGCCTCAGCGACCAGGCCCAGGCGCGCATCGGCCACAACCTCCGCTGCCTCTACGACGGTCTCGTCCAGCAACCCGTCCCGGATCGATTTCGCGAGCTCATCGAGCGTCTCGATGCGAAGGAGCCGAAGTCGCCCTGAGGCGCTCCGGCTCCATCTTCTGCAGTTCCTGTGGCGCGTGAAGCGCCCGCAGGACGCGAGCTCGGCGTCAGAGCGTGGGCGAGCGGCCGCGCATCAGGCCGATCACGGCCGAGATGGCGAACAGCACGATCGCGACGAAGAACACCAGCTTGGCGGCTTCCATCGCCGTGCCGGCGATGCCACCGAAGCCGAGCAGAGCGGCCACGAGGGCCACGACGAGGAACGTAACGGCCCAACCGAGCATCTGCGTTATCCTTGACAACATGGACGCGGGCTTGGCCGCGACCTTCTGACATCTCAAACGTCAAGTCGTTGTTTCGGTTCCGCCGCTTCGAATGCCTGCACACACGAAAAATCGAGCGCCTCAGTCCGGTGCCGATCCATCGCCGAAATCGTCGCCCGCCCCCTCGCGCCGGTGCGCATGTCACGCCATATTGCTCTTCGTTGGACACGAGGCCGCAGCCGGAACGGAGCCGTTCCGAACGGCGTTCATCAGTCCAGGTCCGAAACCAGAGAACAGCGATGAGAAAAGCGTCCGCCCTCGTCCAGCGCCTCACCGATATCGTCAGCTCCGCCGCGGGTGCCGCGGCACGCGGCGTCGAGGAGGTCCTGGGTGCGCTGGCCCCGAGGCCCGAGCCGCGCCTGGTTCCGATCCGGGTCCGGCCGAACGGTCCCGCTCATCGGCATTGATCGCCGCCGGAGTCGATCCGTCGCTGAGCAAGCCGCCCTCCGGGGCGGCTTTTTTCATGCGCCGTCCACCGGATTCCCGCGGCGGAGGCTCGAACGCGCCGCGCACCGCCCACCGGGCAAAGCCGACGAGCACGGCCTCGCGACAGGTCCGCCAAGTCGAGCCGCCTGCTGGTGTCCTCATAATAGGCCGCTCGAGGGGCCAATACCTGTGCCTGATCGCTGCGATGTTGTGATCGTGTCGGTTGTCTTCCGCACTTGCCGCCCCGCTTAACGAACCTTTAAGTCGGCCTCGCTCGCCCAGGCCACCGCCGGGCCGGCATGCCGCATGGGCTGGGACCTGACGAGACATGGCGTTCTGGGCGCGCTGGCAGAGGTTTTACGGCTCCGGGGGAACGCGGCGGCAGATGATCGGGACCGCCGCGGCGGGGCTGATCCTCGGGCTCGGCAGCGTCACGATCGGATCGAGCCTCGTCCAGGCCTCCGAGCGCGGCGGCCTGCTCGACTTCTTCCAGGAACTCTTCGCGCCCGCCCGGCCGCAGCCCGCGCCGCCGGCGCACCGCCCCGGCCGCTACGCCAACCTGCCCGACGGCCGCCGCCTCGGGTATTCGCGCCCGGTCTACCATACCCCGCGTCCCGTGGCCGACCTCCCGCTCGGCCGGTCGCGTCGCAAGCGGGCCCGCGCGGAGCGCGTGACGCGGGTCGCCGTCGCCTCGGCCGGGCGTCGCACGGTCTGCGTGCGGATGTGCGACGGCTATCTCTTCCCCCTCGGCAATCTCGGGGCACGGGCCGACATGCCGGTGCACGAGGCGGCCTGCGCCGCCGCCTGCCCGGGGGCGCCGACGAACGTCTACACCCTCGGCGCCCGCGAGACCGAGCTCGACCGCGCGATCAGCCCGCAGGGCCTGCCCTACCGGGCCTCGGCTCTGGCCAACATCTACCGCCAGCGGCGCGTCGAGAACTGTTCCTGCCAGGCCGCGCCCGGCACCCCGCCCCTGCCGCTCGCCGGCGATCTCACCCTGCGCAAGGGCGACGTCGTCGCCACCCGCGACAGCGCCGACGTGGTGACGCGGAACCGGTCGGGCTCGGTCGCCCTGGTCGACTTCCGGCAGGCCGCGATCACGCGGGGCCAGAGCCGGCGGATCGAGGCCAAGGTTGGCGCGATCCGCCGCGACGCCGAGGCGCACGCCTTCCGCCGGACGCTGCGCACGGCCGAGCGGGCGAGCCTCGTCCAGGTCGCCTCGGTCGGCGACGGCTTCCGCATCCCCGAGCGCGCCGCGATCAACCAGAACCCGATCCGCGTGGTCACGCCCTCCCCGTTCCGTTGACGTCCTCGCGCTTCGGATTGTCCGCCGCCGCGCGTTCGCGTAGCTCCGGGCCGACCGCGCCGGTCGGGATCGGAAGGAGCCTCGGATGGCGGACACGGATGCCGGTACCGATGCGCCCGACTTCGACACGGTGATGCCCGCGAGCGGCCGTCTGGAAACGTTGAGCCCCCTCGTCCGCCGCCGGGTCGCGCCGAACGGCGGCCCGTTCACCGCGAGCGGGACCTGCACCTACGTCGTCGGGCACGGACGCGTCGCGGTGATCGATCCGGGGCCGTCCGATGCCGACCACGTCGAGGCCCTGCTCGCCGATCTCGGCCAAGAGTCGGTGGCGGCGATCGTCGTCACCCACACCCATCGCGACCACTCCCCGGGCGCCCGCCTGCTGCAGGCACGCACCGGCGCGCCGATCGCCGGCTGCCTGCCGCATCGGGCCGCCCGCGCGCTCGGCGCCGGCGAGATCGGCCATCTCGATGCCGCCGCCGACCGCGACCACGTCCCCGACCGGCCGATGCACGAGGGCGATGCGCTCTCCGGCGAAGGCTGGACCCTCGTCGCGGTCGAGACGCCCGGCCACACCATGAACCACCTCGCCTTCGCCCTGCCGGAGGAGGCGGCCTTGTTCTCCGGCGATCACGTCATGGCATGGTCGACCAGCATCGTCGCGCCGCCGGACGGTTCGATGCGCGCCTACATGGATTCGCTCGACAAGCTCAGGGGCCGCGACGAAACCATCTACTGGCCGGGCCATGGCGGCCCGGTGCGCGATCCCCGGCGCTTCGTGCGCGGGTTGGCCAACCACCGCCGCCACCGCGAGGCCTCGATCCGCGCGCGCATCGCCGCCGGCGACGACACCATCCCGGCGATCGTCGCGGCCACGTACCAGAACCTCGATCCGCGCCTGCGCGGCGCGGCGGCGCTGTCGGTGTTCGCCCACCTCGAGGATCTCGTCGCGCGCGGGCTGGTGGCGACGCAGGGCGCGCCGCGCCTCGACGGGACCTTCGCAGCGGGCCCCTCGCCGGCCGGCTGAGGCGCGAGACCGCCCGCCGCGCGCGGCCGCCCGACCCTACTTCACGGCGAGCGCGAGGTTCGCGACCTCGTCGAGATAGGCCCGGATGCGGTCGGCGTTGACGCCGAAATCGCGCGTGCCCAGCCGCGAGGCGGAGCGGACGTCGATGCGGGCGCCGTCGGCACGCGGCCGGACGCGGATGGTGACGTCGTCGGGCAGGTTGAGGATGAGGCTGCGCGAGACCGCCTCGATCCGGCCGTTGCCGGTCCGCCCGCCGGGGCGGATCGCCTCGACCATCTGCCACTTGCGGTTCACCGCCGCCTTGCGCGCCAGCTCGAACGCCTCGTCGGCGTCGATGTCGAGGGTCAGCGGCGCGATCTGCGGATAGGCGGCGCGCTGCCGTTCGCGGGTCGGGAGGTCGGGATCGGCGGGGTAGCGCCCGTTCCGGGCGGCGAACGCGGCGCGCGAGCGCGAGAAGGCCGGAGGGTTGTCGATGTCGGTGGTCACGTCGGTCAGCGCCGGCAGCCGGAAGCCCCGCAGCGCCGCGTAGGCCGGGTAGGCGAGCACCAGCATCGCGAGGACCAGGCCGCCGATCGCCGCACCGAGGCCGCGGGCGCCTTCCCGCCAGACCCGGACGAAGGCGAACCCGGCGAGCGCGACCGCCAGCACCGCGACGCCGAGGCCCGCGGCCAGCGTCGCCAGCGCCGGCCCGGCCTCCGCACGGGGATCGCGGACCAGCACGATCGCGATGCCGGACACGATGAGCGAGAACAGGGCGGCCCACCGGGCCAGGGGGCCGGCGCGGGTGACGGGTTCCTCGACGAGAAGGCGGCGCATGGCTGGTGTCTGGCTTCGGGGTCGCGAACGCTATACCGGCCGGCGCGTGGCCGCGCCACTCGCCGGCATCGCCCGGTCTGCTATAGCTTGGCCCCGTGATGCCGCGTACCCGCCCCGTCCCCGATCCGGATCCTGCCGACGCCGCGGTCGATCCCCTGCGCGTCTGGTTCCGCTTCATCCGCCTCAACCGGCGGGTCACGGCGGCGATGAGCGGGACGCTGCGCGGCATCGGCCTGTCGATCCCGCAATTCGACGTGCTCTCGACGCTGACCGAGCGCGAGGGCCTGACCCAGCAGGACCTGGCGGCGCGCCTCTACGTCACGAAGGGCAACGTCTCCGGTCTGATCGACCGCCTGGTCGAGGCCGGGCTGGTCGAGCGCCGCCCGATCCCCGGCGACCGGCGCTCGCACGCGCTCCACCTCACGCCGGCCGGTGCCGACCTCGCCGCGCAGGGGCTCGCGGCGCAGGCGGCCTATGTGGGGCGGACGCTCGGGCGCCTCGGCGCCGACGACCTCGCCGCATTCGAGGGCCTCGTGCTGCGCTGGCGGGAGCTGGCCCGGTCCGAAGCCGAGAGGCCGGATCGTCCCAAGGCCGATTGATCGTCGCGGGATGGCGGATCCGAGCTTCGCCCGACCTCCGGATCAGGGGGCGTAGGCGCGCGCCGAGCCGGGAATCACGACCGAGGTCGGCACGTGCAGGGGCAGGGACGACGGCGCGTCCTCGCGTTGGTCCGGATCGGCGCCCTTCTGGCCGGTGCGGACGCGGATCCCGGCCCACGGGCCGTCGATGTCGAAGGCGAGGCTTGCACGGGCGTTGTCGCCCCCGGCCTTCGGGCCGAGTTCCGCCCGGGCCCGGACGCTGCGCGCCGGCAGCGAGACCTGGCCGCGCAGGATGCCCGTGAGGTTGGCGGCCTTGAGGGTGCCCTCGCCGATCTCGCCGACCCCGTCGGCGAACTTCAACGTGATCGCGGCCCGCTCGAACGGGGTGCGGCCGTTGCGGCGGGCGAGCGCGCCGGGCGCGACCGCCCCGTTGCGATGCAGGACGTCGGCGAGGTCGATCCCGGCGAGCACGCCGCCGTCGATGGCGAAGGCGGCCCGTCCGGCGACGTGCGCGGTGAGGTCCGCCGCATCGCGCCCGGTGCTCTCCAGGGCGAACTGCCCTTGCGTGCCGCCGTGAACCCAGCGCGACTCGCCGAGGTCGAGCAGGAGGGCGCCGAGGTCGAGCCGGTCGAAGGCGCCCTGCGCCTTGACCTCGGTCTCGGCCCCGTCCGCGCCGGTCGCCGACAGGGCGACCCGGCCCTTCAGGGTCGCGCCCTGGAGCTCGGCGCGGTTGAGGGCGACCTCGACCGCCCCGGGCCGCACCAGCACGCTCGCCGCGAGATCGTTCAGGAGGACCGGCCCGATCCGGCTCTCGGCCGCCGAGATGCGCAGGTCGAGGTCTCCGCCCGTGAGCGGGCCCAGGGCGATCGCCTGAGCGCCCTGGAGGGCGCCGTCGACCGTCGATCCGCCGAAGATCTGCATCAGGCCGCCGAGCAGGGGCGCCAAGTTCAGGCTGTCGCTGGCGAGCGTGGCCTGGACCGCGGTGCGGGCCTCGCCGAGGCTCACGGACCCCGCGCCCTCGAGCACGTCGTCGCCGAAGGTGGCGCGCAGGCTGGAGAACGCCATCGTGCGGCCGGCGGCCTCGAAGCGTCCGTCGAGGGCCAGCGTCCGGATGAAGGGGGCCAAGGCCACGTCGCTGCCGATCCAGGCCATCGTCTCGGAAAGCGAACGCGTCTCGATCCGCCCCTGCCCCTGGATGGCGAGGCCTCCCGCGGTCCGGGCGCTGCCCTCGGCGGCCAAGTTCCCGGTGGGCCAGGCGGCATCGAGCCTGAACGGCGACGCGGCGCCGCTCAGCAGGTCGTTCGCGCGCAGGCCGATAAGCGCGACGCTGGTGCGCGCGCCGCGCCAGGTGAAGCTCGCCGCCGCGTCGAGGCCGGCGCTCCAGAGCGGCCAAGCGAGGGTGAGGTCGACCGCCTGCGCGCCGCCGCCGGGGCTCGCCGCGTCGAGGGTCGCGCCGGTCAGCGTGATCCGGCGCGGGTGATTCGTGCCGCCTTGGCCGAGCCGCGCGGCGGTCCGGCGCACCGGCTCGGCCCAGCGCGGATCGTCGGCGCCCTCCGGCATGTGGATCGTGGCGCCCCCCAGCGCGAGCGAGCCGAGGTCGGCCTGGCCCGAGAGCAGGGCGAGCGGGTTGAGGTCGAGATCGAGGCTGCCGCCCTCGATCAGCGCCGGGCCGCCGGCCTGCGCGGCGGTGATCCGGGTGCGGGTGAAGCTCAGGCGCGGCAGGGGCAGCAACGTCATCGTGGTCGCGCCCTCGGCGGTGAGCGCGAAGCCGAAATCGCGCAGGCCGCGGCTGACGAAGGCCGCCGCCGTCGGGGTGCCGACCGGCCAGGGCAGGGTCGCGAGGCCGGTCCCGAGGACGGCGAGCGACGCGAAGCCGACGGCGAGAAGGAGGCGGCGCGGCGACATTGCACTCCGGGCGGGCACGTCGCGGGCCGCCCGAGGGGCGGCGAGGTCGCGACGGGGGACGACGAGCGGCCCCGGATGTTTCAGGCTCACCCCGCCGTCATGCATCGGACCGTTCGGGTGATTCCCTTAAAGCGTCCGATCGGCTTTGTCTGCCCGCAGCGCCCGGCCGTCCCCGCCGCCGTCGTGCGGACGGCCGGGGCCGCGCTTCCCGACGCCGGGCGCCTTTACCGGCGCGCCGGAATCGGGGACAGCTTTCGCGGAACGAATGTCGGCGCGATCGCGCGCGGGCCGGAAGGGTTCAGTGTCCATGAAGAAGGTCTATGCGGATCCGACGTCGGCGCTCGCGGGGCTGCTCAAGAACGACATGATGGTGATGTGCGGCGGCTTCGGCCTCTGCGGCATCCCCGACGAGCTGATCGAGGCGGTGCGGGAATCGGGCGTGAAGGGGCTGACCATCGTCTCGAACAACGCCGGCATCGACGGCGTCGGCCTCGGCAAGCTGCTCGAGACCCGGCAGGTCGCGAAGATGATCTCGTCCTATGTCGGCGAGAACAAGGAGTTCGCCCGGCAGTACCTCGGCGGCGAGCTCCAGATCGAGTTCAATCCGCAGGGGACGCTGGCCGAGCGCATCCGCGCGGGCGGGGCCGGCATCCCGGCCTTCTTCACCAAGACCGGCGTCGGCACGAAGGTGGCCGAAGGCAAGGAGGTGCGCGAATTCGACGGCGAGCACTTCGTGATGGAGCGCGGGCTGTTCGCGGACCTCGCCATCGTCCACGCCCATACCGGCGACACCGAGGGCAACCTGCGCTACCGGAAGACCGCGCGGAACTTCAACCCGATGATGGCGACCGCCGCGACGATGACGGTGGCGCAGGTCGAGCACCTGGTGCAGCCCGGCGAGATCGACGCCGACGACATCCACACCCCCGGCATCTTCGTGAAGCGGATCATCCACGTTATGGGGCGCGAGAAGCGGATCGAGCAGCGCACGGTGCGCAAGCGCGCCGAGGCCGCTCCGGCCGCGGCCGGCGGCGGCGCTGTCTGAG
Organism: Methylobacterium sp. E-016; assembly: GCF_022829745.1. Lineage (NCBI taxonomy): Bacteria > Pseudomonadati > Pseudomonadota > Alphaproteobacteria > Hyphomicrobiales > Methylobacteriaceae > Methylobacterium > Methylobacterium sp. E-016. The sequence goes on along the minus strand of NZ_JAKSYF010000120.1, from coordinate 2,944 downwards.
CCCGCGACGACCTCCGGCCGTGAGGCCGCAAGCGCGAAGCGCGTCGCCGCGGGTGCGGCGGACGGCGCGGGACGCGCCCCACAGGAACCCGGCCGTGAGGCCGCAAGCGCGAAGCGCGTCGCCGCGGGTTCGGCGGACGGCGCGGGACGCGCCCCACAGGAACCCGGCCGTGAGGCCGCAAGCGCGAAGCGCGTCGCCGCGGGTTCGGCGGACGGCGCGGGACGCGCCCCACATCAGGAGATCGAAAAATGGCCTGGACCCGCGAGCAGATGGCGGCGCGTGCCGCGCGTGAACTGGAAGACGGCTTCTACGTGAACCTCGGGATCGGCATCCCGACGCTGGTGTCGAACTACATTCCCGAGGGCATGTCGGTGCAGCTCCAGTCGGAGAACGGCATGCTCGGCATGGGGCCATTCCCGTTCGAGGGCGAGGAGGACGCCGACCTGATCAATGCCGGCAAGCAGACGATCACGGCGCTGCCGACGACGAGCTACTTCTCCTCGGCCGATTCGTTCGGGATGATCCGCGGCGGGCACATCAACCTGTCGATCCTGGGCGCCATGCAGGTGGCCGGAAACGGCGATCTCGCCAACTGGATGATCCCCGGCAAGATGGTGAAGGGCATGGGCGGCGCCATGGACCTCGTGGCCGGCGTCAAGCGCGTCGTCGTCGTGATGGAGCACGTGGCGAAGAACAAGGACGGCACCGAGAGCCCGAAGCTGCTCAAGGAATGCGACCTGCCGCTCACCGGCACGCACGTGGTCGACCTCGTCATCACCGACCTCGGCGTGTTCACGATCGACAAGCACGGCGACGGCGGGATGCGGCTGATCGAGCTCGCCGACGGCGTCACCGAGGAGGAGATCCGCGGCAAGACCGAGGCGGCCTACACGGTGGCGCTCGCCTGAAACCCTACGCCGCGGCTCGGCCGCCCCGCCTGGCGCCGAGCCACGTCGCGGCGCCGACCGCGAGGCCGACCGCGGCGATGAGCAGCGTCGAGGCGGCGTTGATCTCGGGGTTCACGCCGAGCCGGATCTGGCTGTAGAGCCGCATCGGCAGGGTGGTCGCGCCGGGCCCCGAGACGAAGCTAGCGACGACAAGGTCGTCGAGCGACAGGGTGAAGGCGAGCAGGAACCCGGCGGCGATGCCGGGGGCGAGCAGCGGCAGCGTCACCGTCGCCAACACCCGGAACGGCCCGGCGCCGAGGTCGGCGGCGGCCTCCTCCAGGTCGCGGTCGAGCCCGCGCAGGCGGGCGGCGACCACGACCGCGACGAAGCCGGTGCCGAGGGTGGCGTGGGCGACGACGATCGCGCCGAGGCCGCGGTCGATGCCGACCCCGACGAACAGCAGCAGCAGCGACAGGCCGGTGATCACCTCCGGCATCACCATCGGCGCGGTGACGAGCCCGGTGAACGGCATGCGCCCGCGGAAGCGTCCGTGCCGCGCGAGCGCGAGGGCGGCCAGCGTGCCCAGCGCCGTCGCGATGACGGCCGACAGCGTCGCGACGCGGAGCGACACCCAGGCGGCCTCGAGCAACGGCCCGTCGGCGAGCAGGACGCCGTACCACCGTGTCGAGAACCCGCCCCACACCGTGACCAGGGCCGAGGCGTTGAACGAGTAGACCACCAGCACCAGGATGGGCGCGTACAGGAAGCCGAGCCCGAGGAGCAGCGCCGTGCGGGTGAGCGCGGTCGGACGATGCGCGGTCATGGTGCGCCCTCGCCGCTCGCGGCCTCGGCGGCGGCGTCGCGGAACAGCACCACCGGGCCGACGACGAGAATCAGCAGCAGGATCGCCACCGCCGAGGCGAGCGGCCAATCGCGGTTGGTGAAGAACTCGCTCCAGAGCACGCGCCCGAGCATCAGCGTCTCGGAGCCGCCGAGCAGGTCCGGGATCACGAACTCGCCGACCATGGGGATGAAGCACAGCGCCGCGCCCGCCAGCAGCCCGGGCAGGGCGAGCGGCAGCGTCACGGTCCAGAACACCCGCGTCGGCGAGGCGCCGAGGTCGGCCGCCGCCTCGCGCAACGCCGGATCGAGGCGGCTCAGCACCGCGTAGAGCGGCAGGACCATGAACGGCAGGTAGGCGTAGACGAGGCCGATCAGCACCGCGGCGGGGGTGTTCAGGATCTCCAGCGGCTGCGCGATCAGCCCGAGGCGCAGCAGCCCGAGATTGAGCAGGCCTTCGGGCTTCAGGATCGCGATCCAGGCGTAGACCCGGATCAGGAAGCTCGTCCAGAACGGTACTACGACGAGCGCGACGAGCAGCGGCTGGCGCGCCGCCGGGCTGCGGGCGATGGCGTAGGCGAGCGGCGTGGCGATGCCCGCCAGAATCGCGGTCGCCGATAGCGCGTAGGCCAGCGACGTCAGGGCCGCGTCGCGATAGAGTGCGTCGGTGGCGAGCGTGACGTAGTTCTTGAAATTGAGCGCCCTGAGGAAGTCCGACCAATCCCCCGCGCCGCCCCGCCAGTCGAGCACCGGCAGGTACGGCGGCATCGCGGTCGCCGGCTCCGACAGGCTGATCTTCAAGGTGATGACGAACGGCACCAGGAAGAAGGCGCCGAGCCAGAGCCAGACCGGCAGGCGGAGAAGGGCTGCGAGAGCGCGCGCACGCGACGGTGCGGTCATCGCATCGACCTCTTTCCCCTTCCGGCCACCGAGGCGCCGATATTCTTACATCGCGCGAGCGGAGCCGTCCGGCCTTCCCTCCCCCCTCTGCGGGGGGAGGGAACGGGTGGCGACGTCGACGCGCGAGGCATGACGATGATCGTGGGGATCGCTCGTCCTTTCATGCCGGCAGGATCGTCGCGGCATCGGGGGCGAAGCGGACCGCGACCGCTTCGCCCACGGCCGGCGCGCCCTCGCCCGGCGCGGTTGTCGCGCGCAGGCAGGTGCCGTCGGCGAGGCGGACGACGCGGCGGGTGCGGTCGCCGAGGAAGGTCTCC
>NZ_JAKSYF010000113.1:0-123812 GCF_022829745.1 Methylobacterium sp. E-016 | reverse complement strand
GAACGACAACATCCTGTGCGACCTCGACCTGACGAACCTGGTCGTCACGCCGCACGTGGCCTGGGCCAGCAAGGGGGCGATGCAGATCCTGGCCGCCCAGCTCGTCGACAACGTCGAGGCGTGCGTCGCCGGGAAGCCGCAGAGCGTGGTCTAGGACGACCTCGCCCTCCCCCCGCTGCGAGGGAGGGTGGGCCTCGCGTCAGCGAACGTCGGGGGAGGGGAGCCACGTTTCCGAACGTCGCGCTGCCCCTCTCCCGACCCGCTTCGCGGGCCACCCTCCCCCGCAGAGGGGGAGGGTGGCTGAGCGACCGACGAGCCCGAACCCAATTTCCAACACGAACGCCATCCGCGCCGAGACGCGGGCGAGAGGACGCACCATGAAGAAGCTTCTGTTCCTGTTCGACACCGATGCGATGCCGTCCGTGTTCGACACCGTCGTCGGCTACGACGGCGGCGCCGACCACATCACCGGCTACGGCGGCGTGACGCCCGAGAACGTCGGCGCGCTCGTCGACGGCACGATCTACACCCGCGGCGGCTCGGAGAAGAAGTCGACGGCGATCTTCGTCGGTGGCGGCAACATGGCGGCCGGCGAGGCGGTGCTCGAGGCGGTGAAGAAGCGCTTCTTCGGCCCGTTCCGCGTCTCGACCATGCTCGATTCCAACGGCTCGAACACCACCGCCGCCGCCGGCGTCGCTCTGGTGGCGAAGGCCGCCGGCTCGCTCGAGGGCAAGAAGGCCGTGGTGCTCGCCGGCACCGGCCCGGTCGGCATGCGCTCGGCGGCGCTGCTCGCCCAGGAGGGCGCCGAGGTCGTCCTCGCCGCCCGTCAGCTCGTCCGCGCGCAGGCGGCGGCGGACGCCGTCAACAAGCGCTTCGGCGTCGCCGTGACGGCGGCCGCGACCCCGGACGAGGCCTCGCGCGCCGAGATCGTCAAGGGCAAGAACCTGGTGTTCTCGGCCGGCGCCATCGGCATCGAGCTGCTACCCGAGTCGGCCTGGAAGGACGAGGCCTCGATCGAGTTCGTGGCCGACTACAACGCCCAGCCGCCGCTCGGCTTCGGCGGCATCGACGCCATGGACAAGGGCAAGGACCGGCACGGCAAGAAGTCGTTCGGCGCACTGGGCATCGGCGGCCTGAAGCTGAAGCTCCATCGCGCCTGCGTCGGCCAGCTCTTCGACAGCACCGAGCAGGTGCTGGATGCCGAGGAGATCTACGCGCTCGCCAAGAAGATGGCCTGAACGGGGGAGTGGGGCGCATGGCCGAGCACGATACGATCGCGACCTTCCTCGACGGGCTGGCCAGCGCCGCCCCGACCCCCGGCGGCGGCGGTGCCGCCGCCATCTCCGGCGCCATGGGCGCGGCCCTGGTCTCGATGGTGTGCAACCTCACCATCGGCAAGAAGAAGTACGTCGAGGTCGAGGCCGAGCTGAAGGACATGCTCGTCCAGTCCGAGGCGCTGCGGGCGCAGCTCACCGGCATGATCGCCGAGGACGTCGCCGCCTTCGACGCGGTGATGGGGGCCTACGGGCTGCCCAAGGCCACCGACGACGAGAAGGCGGTCCGCGCCGAGCGGATCCAGGCGGCGCTGAAGGTGGCGACCGACGTGCCGCTCGCCTGCTGCCGCGCCTGCCGCGCGGTGATCGACCTCGCCGAGGTCGTCGCCGACAAGGGCAACCTCAACGTCATCTCGGATGCCGGCGTCGCCGTGCTCTCGGCCCATGCCGGCCTGCGCAGCGCGGCGCTGAACGTCTACGTCAATGCCAAGGGCCTCGACGACCGCGATTTCGCGCAGGGGCGCCTGACCGAGCTCGAGGCGCTGCTCGGCGATGCCGGCCCGCTCAACGAGAAGGTCTACGACGTGGTCAAGGCCAAGGTGAGCTGACGCGAAGCCCGTCGGCGGTCCCCGATCGGCGGCGATCGGGGACCGCCGACGGGCGAATTGCGAAGTCGGGAAACGATCGTCGCCAGAAGATTGTGCGACGCAACAAGAAGACCGCAAGCATTCCTTCGCCGATCAAGGCGAACTCAACGAGAATGCAAAAAAATTTAATGCGACACTGCTCTCCCCCAAAGTAAAATGAGGGCGTAGAAACGCAGCCAAGAACAGTACCGAAGGAGGCGCCCGATGGACGTGCACGAGTATCAGGCCAAGGAGCTGCTCGCGAGCTTCGGCGTCGCGGTTCCCAAGGGCGCCGTCGCCTTCAGCGCCGACCAGGCCGTCTACGCCGCGACCGAGCTCGGCGGCTCGTTCTGGGCGGTGAAGGCCCAGATCCATGCCGGCGCCCGCGGCAAGGCCGGCGGGATCAAGCTGTGCCGGACCTACAACGAGGTCCGCGACGCCGCCCGCGAGCTGCTCGGCAAGCGCCTCGTCACCCTCCAGACCGGGCCCGAGGGCAAGCCGGTGCAGCGGGTCTACGTCGAGACCGCCGACCCGTTCGAGCGCGAGCTGTATCTCGGCTACGTCCTCGACCGGAAGGCGGAGCGCGTCCGCGTGATCGCCTCCCAGCGCGGCGGCATGGACATCGAGGAGATCGCGGCCAGCGAGCCCGAGGCGCTGATCCAGGTGGTGGTAGAGCCGGCCGTCGGCCTGCAGCAGTTCCAGGCCCGCGAGATCGCGTTCCAGCTCGGCCTCAACATCAAGCAGGTCTCGGCCGCGGTGAAGACGATCATGAACGCCTACCGGGCGTTCCGCGACTGCGACGGCACCATGCTGGAGATCAACCCGCTCGTCGTCACCAAGGACGACCGCGTGCTGGCGCTCGACGCCAAGATGTCGTTCGACGACAACGCGATGTTCCGCCGCCGCAACATCGCCGACATGCACGACCCGTCGCAGGGCGACCCGCGCGAGGCCCAGGCCGCCGAGCACAACCTCAGCTACATCGGGCTGGAGGGCGAGATCGGCTGCATCGTCAACGGCGCCGGCCTCGCCATGGCGACCATGGACATGATCAAGCACGCGGGCGGCGAGCCGGCGAACTTCCTCGACGTCGGCGGCGGCGCGAGCCCCGAGCGCGTCGCCACCGCCTTCCGCCTCGTCCTGTCGGACAAGAACGTGAAGGCGATCCTCGTCAACATCTTCGCCGGCATCAACCGCTGCGACTGGGTCGCGGAGGGCGTGGTCCAGGCGGCGCGCGAGGTGAAGATCGAGGTGCCGCTGATCGTCCGGCTCGCCGGCACGAACGTCGAGGCCGGGCAACGCATCCTGGCCGAGAGCGGGCTCGACCTGATCACCGCCGAGACCCTGTCGGAGGCCGCGCGCAAGGCCGTCGAGGCCTGCAGCGGCACCAAGCACTGACGTCCGTGAGATAAGCGAAGGATACCGCCATGAGCATTCTCATCGACGAGACCACCCCGATCATCGTCCAGGGCATCACCGGCGACAAGGGCACCTTCCACGCCAAGGAGATGAAGGATTACGGCGCCAACGTCGTCGGCGGCGTCACCCCCGGCAAGGGCGGCAAGACCCATCTCGGCCTGCCGGTGTTCAACACCGTCAAGGACGCCGTGGAGGCGACGGGCGCCACCACGTCGATCACCTTCGTCGCCCCGCCCTTCGCCGCGGACGCGATCATGGAGGCGGCCGATGCCGGGCTGAAGCTGGTCTGCTCGATCACCGACGGCATCCCGGCCCAGGACATGATGCGGGTGAAGCGCTACCTGATGCGCTACCCCAAGGACCGCCGCACCATGGTGGTCGGCCCCAACTGCGCCGGCATCATCTCGCCCGGCAAGTCGATGCTCGGCATCATGCCGCCGCACATCTACCTGAAGGGCAACGTCGGCGTGATCTCGCGCTCGGGGACGCTCGGCTACGAGGCCGCCTCGCAGATGAAGGCGCACGGCATCGGCATCTCGACCTCGGTCGGCATCGGCGGCGACCCGATCAACGGCTCGTCCTTCCTCGACCACCTCGCGCTGTTCGAGCAGGACCCGGAGACCGCGGCCGTGCTGATGATCGGCGAGATCGGCGGCCCGCAGGAGGCCGAGGCCGCGGCCTGGATCAAGGCGAACTTCTCGAAGCCCGTGATCGGCTTCGTTGCCGGGCTCACGGCGCCGAAGGGCCGCCGCATGGGCCATGCCGGCGCGATCATCTCGGCCACCGGCGACAGCGCGGCCGAGAAGGCCGAGATCATGCGGTCCTACGGGCTGACCGTGGCGCCCGATCCCGGCTCGTTCGGCGACACCGTCGCCGAGGTGATGCGGCGGGCGGCGTAGCGCCCGAAGCGCGAACCTGAAGCGCGGGTCCCCTCTCCCGTTCGGGAGAGGGACAGGGTGAGGGGCGTGACCTCTCCGGAATGACCTAGCCCCTCACCCCGACCCTCTCCCGCTCGGGAGAGGGGGCCGCGCGGTGCCACCCCCGCCAAAACGATATCCGCCCCAGGTGGCTTGATCCGATGCCAAAGACCCTTCACGCCTCCCTCGGCCATGCCGACGAGAACGCCTTCGCGCCGCCGGTGATCACCGGCACCTCGTCGAAGGAAGCCCTCGACATCCTGTTCCACGCGCTGCTCGACGTGGCGCGGCGGCACGAGCCGGAGCTGGAGGCCGTGCTGCACGGCACCGCCGACATCTCGACCTTCACGCCCGAGATGCTGGCCCGGGCGCTCCAGGTGCAGGGCATCTGGTTCCAGCTGCTGTCGATCGCCGAGCAGAACGTCGCCATGCGCCGGCGCCGGCACGTCGAGCGCACGGAGGGCCGCTCGGCCCTCGGCGGGTCCTTCGCCAAGGTGTTGGCGGAAGCCTCGGCCGGCGGCATCCCGGCGCCGCAGATCCATGCCCTGCTGAAGGACCTGCGCATCCGCCCGACGATCACCGCCCACCCGACCGAGGGCAAGCGCGTGACCGTGCTGGAGAAGTTCCGGCGCATCTACCTCGTGCTGCGCGAGCTCGAATTGCCGCGCTGGACCACGCGCGAGCGCAACGGCCTGATGAACGAGCTGCGCGACCAGATCGAGCTGGTCTGGATGACCGGCGAGCTGCACCTGGAGAAGGCCACCGTCGAGCGCGAGGTCTCCTGGGGCCTGCACTTCTTCGACGAGACCTTGTTCGAGATGCTGCCGGAGGTGGTCTACTCGCTCGAGGAATCCCTGGCGCAGTACTATCCGGACGAGAAGTTCGAGGTGCCGGCCTTCTTCCAGTTCGGCTCCTGGATCGGCGGAGACCGCGACGGCAATCCCTACGTCACCGCCAGCGTCACCCGCGAGACGCTGAAGTGGAACGCGCTCGCCTCGCTCAGGCGCTACCGCGACGGCGTGCTCCATCTCGGCCGGGTGCTGTCGCTCACCGAACGCTCGATGCCGGTGCCCGAGACCTTCCGGGCCGAGCTGGCCCGGGCCCTGTCCGAGAGCGGCGACGCCAAGGCGATCGCCGGCCGCAACCCCGGCGAGGCCTATCGCCAGTACCTGTCCTGCATCCTGCGCAAGATCGAGGCGACGATCCGGCGCAACGAGGGCGGCCGCACGAGCGGGCCGGACTACCCGAGCGCCGACGGGCTGATCAACGACCTGCGCACCCTGGAGCAGGGCCTCGCGGACGCCAAGTGCACCTCGCTCGCCACCGACCTCGTGCGGCCGGTGCGGCGCATGGTCGAGATCTTCCGGTTTTCCACCGTCCGCCTCGACCTGCGCGAGAACACCACCCGCACCACGAAGACGCTGCACGCGCTCTACGCCCGCCAGAGCGGCGGCAAGGCGCCGCCGGACCTCGAGTCGCCCGAGTGGAAGGCCTGGCTCGTCGCCGAGCTGGCGCGGCCGCGGACCGGCGAAACCTCGTTCGAGGGCCTACCGGACGACGCCCGCGAGACCCTGGCCACCTTCGCGCTCGTCGGCGAGATGCGCGACACCCTCGACCGCGAGGCGTTCGGCGCCTTCGTCCTGTCGATGACCCGCTCGGTGCCCGACATCCTCGGCGCCTACCTGCTGGCCAAGGAGGCCGGCCTCTACCTCGACGCCGCCGGCACCGAGATCTGCCCGCTGCCGATCGTGCCGCTGTTCGAGACCATCGAGGACCTGCGCGCCGCGCCGGCGATCATGAAGGAGCTCGTCGGCATCCCGGTGGTCCGCCGCTCCACCCGCTGGCAGGGCGGCGTGCAGGAGGTGATGATCGGCTACTCGGATTCGAACAAGGACGGCGGCTTCGTCGCCTCGAACTGGGAGTTGTACAAGGCGCAGGCGAAGCTGACGGCGCTCGGCAAGGAAGCCGGCGTGCCGATCGCGTTCTTCCACGGGCGCGGCGGCTCGGTGAGCCGCGGCGGCGTGCCGACCCAGCGCGGGATCGACGCGCAGCCGCCCGGCTCGATCAACGGCCGCTTCCGCACCACCGAGCAGGGCGAGGTGGTCTCGTTCAAGTACGCCAACCGCGGCACCGCCGCCTACCAGATGGAGCTGCTGGCGGCCTCCGTGTTCGAGCACGCGCTGCAATCCGAGCGGCAGCGCGCGAACCAGCCCCGGCACGAGTTCGACGATGCGCTGGAGGCGCTGTCCGGCGCCTCGCGCGCGGCCTACGTCAACCTGCTCCAGGCCGACGGCCTCGTGGACTACTTCCAGGCCGCGAGCCCGCTCGACGAGATCGCGCTGCTCAACATCGGCTCGCGCCCGGCGCGGCGCTTCGGGGCGAAGTCGCTGAGCGACCTGCGCGCGATTCCCTGGGTGTTCGCGTGGTCGCAGAACCGACACGTCGTCACCGGCTGGTACGGCGTCGGCTCCGGCATCCGCAGCTTCCTCGACGTGCGCGGCGACCAGGGCGAAGCGCTGCTCAAGCGCCTGTTCCAGGAATGCCGGCTGTTCCGCCTGATCCTCGACGAGGTCGAGAAGACGCTGCTCATGGTCGATCTCGGCATCGCCCGGGATTACGCCGGCCTCGTCGCCGACCCGGAGATCCGCGACCGCATCTTCGGGATGATCGAAGCCGAGTACGCGCTGACGCGCGAGATGGTGCTGCGGATCACCGGCGGGCGGGAGCTGGCCGAGCGCGCGCCGCTGTTCCGCGACCGTCTCACCGGCCGCCTGCCGACGATCAACCAGGTCGGCCGCGAGCAGGTCGAGCTGCTGCGCCGGTTCCGCGCAGAGACCGACGAGGACAAGCGCGAGGCGGTGAAATCCGCGCTCCTGCTCTCGATCAACTGCATCGCCGTCGGCTTCGGTGCGACCGGCTGATGCAAACGTATCGCCTAGGCCTGTCGCCGAGAACGCGCAGGCCCATGTTGAAACCGACGGTTCGGGCGGCCTAGCTGAGCCCGCGCTCTGACGGCGGCACCGCAAGCCGCCCGACTTCCCAGGGAAACAGGAGACCCCCCATGAGCTTCACCCTCGTCCAGCAGGCCACCCCGCGGCTCCACCGCTCCGAACTCGCGGTGCCGGGCTCGAACCCGACCTTCATGGAGAAGTCGGCCACCTCGAACGCCGACGTGATCTTCCTCGACCTCGAGGACGCGGTCGCGCCGGACGACAAGGAGAAGGCCCGCACCAACATCATCGCTGCCCTCAACGATATCGATTGGGGCTCGAAGACCATGATGATCCGCATCAACGGTCTCGACACCCACTACATGTACCGCGACGTGGTCGACATCGTCGAAGCCTGTCCGCGCCTCGACATGATCCTGATCCCGAAGGTCGGCGTGCCGGCCGACGTCTACGCCATCGACGTGCTAGTGACGCAGATCGAGCAGGCCAAGAAGCGCGAGAAGAAGCTCGGCTTCGAGGTGCTGATCGAGACCGCGCTCGGCATGGCCAACGTCGAGGCGATCGCGACCTCCTCGAAGCGCCTCGAGGCGATGTCCTTCGGCGTCGCCGACTACGCCGCGTCCTGCCGCGCCCGCGCCCAGGTCATCGGCGGGGTGAACCCCGATTACAGCGTGCTCACCGACAAGGACGAGAGCGGCAAGCGCGAGACCCACTGGCAGGATCCGTGGCTGTTCGCCCAGCAGCGCATGCTGGTGGCCTGCCGCGCCTACGGCCTGCGCCCGATCGACGGCCCGTTCGGCGACTTCTCCGATCCCGACGGCTACACCTCCGCGGCCCGGCGCTGCGCGTCGGCCGGCTACGAGGGCAAGTGGGCGATCCACCCCTCACAGATCGACCTCGCCAACGAGGTGTTCACCCCGTCCGAGGCCGAGGTCACCAAGGCGCGCCGCATCCTCGTGGCGATGGAAGAGGCCGCCAAGGCCGGCCGCGGCGCCGTCTCCCTCGATGGCCGCCTGATCGACATCGCCTCGATCCGCATGGCCGAGGCGCTGATCGAGAAGGCCAACGCGATGTCGGCCAAGTAGGCCGGCAGAGGCAGGCCGACCGACGCGATCGATCCGCGGCCGCCCCGGGACATCCGGGGCGGCCGTCCTTGTTCTCGGCACCGGGCGCAACCTCGGCCGTTGTCGATCGGTATCCCCGCCGAGGCTGCGGGGACGACGCGCCCCGGTCCGGCGGCGCCATCAGGGAGATGACACCATGCACGTCACCATCGAGCAGGCGGAGACCGCGATCGCCGCCGCCAAAGCCAAGGCCGCCGAACTCGGCACGCAGATGTGCATCGCCGTCGTCGATTCCGGCGGAAACCTGAAGGCGTTCTACCGCATGGACGGCGCCTGGGTCGGCTCGATCGACATCGCCCAGAAGAAGGCCAAGACCTCGGTGTTCTTCGGCATGATGACCGGACAGATCGGCGCGCTGTCGCAACCGGGCGGCCCGCTCTACGGCATCGAGCACTCGAACGACGGGCTGATCACCTTCCCCGGCGGCATCCCGATCGTCGACGCGGACGGCGAGATGTCAGGCGCCATCGGCGTCAGCGGCTCGACCGTGGAGAACGACCACGTGGTGGCCGAGGCCGGCGCCAGCACGATCGGCAAGACCGAGCTGCCGGCCCACCCCTGGCGGACCTGAGCCGCGCCACGGCCACGCCGATGCCCGGCGCCGAGGGCGCGACCCGCGGACGGGTCGCGCCGCTTCGGCCCGCAGGAGATGCACCGGCGCCGACGCGCGCCGGTCTACTGTTTTCGCGCGTTTCGAATGCTCGATTTCGCGCTTGAAGATTCGACGAAATCGATGGAAGCTGCCGTCCATCCCGGCTGCTTCGACCATGACTTGTCGAGCCACGGATCCATCTGCAACGGACGTGCGCACGCCTTGCCGCCGCGCGCGGGCCTTCGCTTGATCGTCGAGGCGCGACCGATGGCATTGCTTCGCTCCGTATTCGCTGCGTCCCTCCTCGCCGCGATCGGGTTGGCGGCGACGCCCCAGCCAGGGCGCGCCTGCGGCGACGGGGAGGCGCCGGTCTCCTGCGGCGATGCCGGCTCGGAAGCCTCCGCCAAGTGGATGCTGAAGCACGTCGTCGCGGCGATCGCGGCCGACGCGCCGGCGGCGCTCACGCATTTCACCAAGGGGGAGGCGGGGTTCCGCACCGCCGACACCTACGTCTTCTGCGTCGGGCCGGACGGCGTGATGAGCGCGCATCCCAACCCGATCCTGCATGGCCAGAACGTGCGCGACCTGCACGACAGCAACGGCACCTACTTTATCCGCCAGATGTTGGAGACGGCCAAGGCCGGCACGGTCGCCGAGATCCGCTACCTGTTCCCCAAACCGGGCAGCACCGTCGCGCTCCAGAAGACCACCTACTACACCCGCGCCGGCGACCAGGTGTGCGGCGTCGGCGTCTACGATTCGGACGGGGCCGGTCCGGCGGACAGCCCCGTCGCCCGGATGGCGCAGCTGCGCGACCGTCTCGACGCCGAGATGCCGCCGGCGCTGCGCGGGAACTGGACCGCCTTCCTCGAAGCGCTGAACGCCGAGACCGGCGCCAAGGCCGCGGCGATGGCGAAGGCGCGGGCCGGCCTGCAGGCGGCCGAGGCCGCGCTGGCGCCGCCCCCGCCGACCGCGCCGGACGACTGATGCGGGCCCGCGCGCGAGGAGGCCCGCACACCAACGGTTAAGCCTGTCGACCTATCACCGAGCATCCCTCATGCGTCGTGCCGGGAGAGGCGCCGTTGACCCGTGACCAAGTCGCCACCGCAATCCGGCGCCTCGCCGCCTCGCAGGTCGAGGACATCGAGCGTGCCGTCAAGGACGGGCACAAGACGATCGCGCTGAACGAGCTGGCGGACCTGAACCGCCAGCTGAAGGCCTTCGCCGCCGCCCTCAAGAAGGCGCCGGTCCGGGCGTGACGTCGATCCCGTGATCCCTGGATCGCAGGATGATCGTCGACACGGCGGGACGTCGCGTTTTCCGCCACGGAGATCTCATTCATCTCAGGCGGGGGCGTCCTCGCCCCCCGGGCTACCAGCGCGGGCCGCCCCAATCGCGATCCGGGATGTCGACCGGCGGCCGCGGCGGGTGATCGAAGACGACCGGGCGACGGGGGCCGTCATCGTATCCGCCCGGCTCGTCGCAGACCCGGACACGGCGCACCACCTCCTCGCCATAGGCGTCGATGCGGCGCTTCACGAAGCTGCGGCAGCGCTCGGGCGGCTCGAAATCCGGGCCGGCGGTGAAGCGCGGGCGGCGGAAGGCCGGCTCGGGCGGGGGCGGCTCCCGGTGGGCGTAGCCGCCGTATTCCGGGTGCGGCGGCGGATAGGGCCCGTCGAAATCCGCGGCCCGTGCGGCGCCGACGGAGGCTTGGCCCGCGAGGACGAGCGCGCAGAACCCGGCAAGACGGAAACGGTGGAGCGACACGACATGTCCTCGCGCAATGCGTGGCCGGCGGCCATCGAAGCCCGGAGGATGATCGAGGGAGGCTGAACCGTTCGCGAGCGGACGCGTCGGGATCCGTTCAGCTTCGATCCGCGGCGGTCACAGGTCCTTCGGCACCGTGCCGCGCACGGCACAGCGCCACTTCGCGACGTGGAGGTCGGGGTGCGCCGCCTGCCATTCGGCGAGGACGCTCTGGGCGTGGCGCAGGCAGATGAACGGGTTGCTGCCCTCGTAGGACATCGGGATCTGGTCGTCGTGGCACTGCGTCGGTTGCGACAGCAGGCAGGCGGACAGCAGGATCAGCATCGGCAGGACGTCCTCGCAGGGTCCCGGCTCCGCGGCCGGGTTGAGAGGATCTTAAGGCGACGCCGAGGTCCGTGGGAAGTGCTGCGGCGAGGACGGCACGTGAGCCTGCCTCCCCCCCACTGCGAGGGGAGGCAGGAGCGGCTCTCAGGCCGCCGCCCAGATCTCGCCCTTGGCGATCGTCGCGAGGTCGCCGGAATAGCGCCGCAGCGGGCCGGCGGCGATCTCGGCGTGGCGCGGGCTCAGGGTCTTGAGCGAGCGCGCCAGCAGCCGCAGGAAGACGAGGTCGTGCTCGCCGGTCTCGACGAAGGTCGGCGTCAGGCGCCCGTGGCTGCCGAGGAGGAGCGTGCCGCGGCGCATGCCGTAGCCGGCGTCGTCGCCGACGGACCCGGCGGCGATCGTGCCGGCGATCATCCGCGAGCCGGCGTAATCGCCCGCGCGCTCGACCAGGATCAGCCCGCGCCGCATGCGGTCGCCGAGATGGCGGCCGGCGGTGCCCTTGATGACCAGCGTCGCGCCGTCGAGCCCGGCCTTGGCCGCGTAGACCGCGCCGCCGGCGTAATCGCCGGCATCGCCCGCGATGGTGATGGTGCCGCCGGTGGCGCCGGTGCCGGCGAACGGGCCGGCCGTGCCGGTGACGGTCAGCGTGCCGCCGGCCATGCCCTCGCCGAGCCGCTGGCCGACGTCGCCGACGACGCGGATCGTGCCGGCCGCGAGCGCGCCGCCGACGCGGTCGAGCCGCTCGTGGCCACCCTCGATGGTGAGGCTGTCGCCGCCGTCGAGCGACACCTGGAAGCAGTCGCCGAGCACCAGGCCGCGCCGGGTGGTGCCGATCGGCAGGCGCTCGGCCTCGGCCGGCGAGAGCGCGGCCAGGGTCGCCGGCGCGATGTTGAGGAAGTCGAGGCGCTCGGGGGGCGCCTGCCGCAGGGAGAGGACGCTCACGCTACGGTCTCCTTCGCGGCGGGATTCTTGTCGAGCAAGTCGCGCAGGCGGTAGTGGTGCCGCCCGAGGTTGCCGCCGTAATTGCCGGCGGTGACCGCGACGAGGCCGTGCTGCGCGCCGATCTCGGTCGCGGCGTGGAGCGCCGCCCGCATCGAATCGGAGACGCCCTGCGAGGTCAGCGCGTCGATGACGATCTCCAGGACCACGCCGCATTCGGGCGGCAGCGCCGAGCCGGCCCGGCCTTTCAGCGTCGGGCAGTAGGCGTCGTTGGTCGAGGCCATCATGCCCTTGGTGCGGCCGCCGACCTTCGAGCCGGAGCGGACGATGCCGCCGGGGAAGGGCAGGATCGCCCCGGGGATGGCCTTGGCGGCCTCCACGGCGACCTCGGCCACCGTCAGCGTCTCGGCGTGGGTGCGGCCGAGGAACAGCAGGTTGCCGCCGCCGACCGCGCCGTCGACCGCGCGCACGGAATCCTCGCACAGGAACTCGCCGTCCATCACCGGGATGCGCCAGTAGCGCCGCATCCTGCCGGTGTGGTCCGGCAGGCGCTTGGCGATGGCGAAACCATCGCCGAAGTAGCGGATCGCGCCGCCGAGCTTGATCTTGGTCGGCCCCTCGACGCCGGCGAAGCACGCCGTCCCGGGGCAGGTGAGGATGCACTGCCCGACGCGCTTCAGCAGCTGCTCCTTGAGCCCGTTCGGCTCGAAGCCGAACAGCAGGATGCGCACGCCCGGGCGCCCATCCGGCGTCTCCTCGGGCGACAGCTCGGCGTCGATCCCGGCCTCGGCGCCGCAGCCGATCACCGAGGTGGCGAAGCCGGTCATGGTCGTGGCCGCGATCATCGCCCACTTCGCGGTGTCGTTGGTGACGACGATCGCGGTGCCGGCGACGTCGAACGCCTCCGCGAAGGTGTCCTCGACGCGGATGCCGTTGAGGGTGAGGTCAGACATTCCGGTTCCCGTCCCTCGCGCAAAGCCGCTCGCTCATGCCCGGCATGCCACGTCCTCGAACACCTCAGCCTCGGGGAAGGCCGCGTCCGGCACGGCGAAGCTGTCGAGCCCCTGGCCGAACCGGTCCTGCAGGTAGGCGTCGGTGCGGCGCTCCATCGCCTTGTCGGACTCGACCGTGAGCGACAGCGAGCGGCCGACGTGCCAGTGCACGACCTCGCCGTCCTCGACGATCGCCACGCCGTCCTTGAGCACGAGCTTGGCGCTCGCAAACATCGCGGTGCGGTTCCTGTCCTCGCGGTAGACCGCGATGTCGGCGCGCGCGCCGGCGCGCAGGTGCCCGCGATCGGAAAGGCCGAGGAGCTTGGCCGGCCCCGAGCGGGTCAGCTCGGCGATCTCGGAGAAGGAGTATTCGCGCTCGATCTCGGGCAGCGACGAGCGCTCGCCGACGACCTTGGGCAGCGTCGCGATCTCGCGGTCGCGCTCCTCCTTGTCCATCAGCAGGTGGATGATGCGCGGATAGGCGGTGAACGGGCCGCCGTTCGGGTGGTCGGTGGTCAGGATCGTGCGCTCGGGCTCGTTCGAGAGCAGCATGATCTCGAGGCCGATCGCCCATTGCAGCGAGCTCGTCGGCCCGCGCGGCTTGTACAGGAACGGCACCACGCCGCCGCCCTCGGCATCGCCCGCGTTCAGCACCCACTTCTTCGGGTTGGCGCCCTTGCGGCCGCCGAACTGGCGCAGGATGTCCATCGAGACCGTGACGGTCTGGCCGAACACCACCTGCCCGATGTCGAGGGTCGCGTTCGGGTTCGCGTGCATTGCGTCGACGATGCGGCGCGCCGCCGAGCGGAAGCCGCCTGTGCCCGGATTCGCGGGGTCGGCCGCGCCGTAGGCGTAGAACTGGGCGTGGGCGAAGTGGATGCGCCGGCCCTCGGCCGCATCCAGCGTCTCGATGAAGCTGTCGTCGGCGCCGGGCAGCCCGAGGTTGTTGCAGTGGACGTGCAGCGGGTGCGGCACGCCGATCGCCTCGACCGCGTCGAGGAGCGAGCCCATGATCTTGCGGGTCGAGAGCCCGTAGACCGGGATCTCGTCGTCGAGGCTGAGCTTGAGCACGCCGTCCTTGAAGGCCGAGGCGCCACCGGCGTTGATGCACTTGACCCCGAGCGCCCGGCTTTGCGCCACGTTGAGCGCCACGAGGTCGCGGACCGCGTCCCGGCTCTCGCCCGCGCGCAGCAGCTGCAGCAGCTGGTCGTCGTTGCCCATCACCGCGAGCGCGCCGCGGTCGAGCAGCGGGATGTCGGCCAATTCGAGCTGCGTCGCGAGCGCGTGGGTCGGCGGCATCGCCGGCTCGACCGCCGTGGTGTAGCCCATCTTGGCGTAGGCCGCGCCGATCCAGGCCGCCGCGCCGCCGGCATGGGCGAAGGGGTGGCCGTTCGGCGCCGTCTCGCTGACGTAGAGGTCGGGCAGCAGCAGCCGCGAGGTGATGACGTTGCCGCCGGCGATGTGCGAGTGCACCTCGACGCCGCCGGCCATCACCACGCAGCCCGTCGCGTCGACGGTGCGGTCGGGGGTCCGCTCGGAGGGGGCGACGACGCGGCCGTCCTCCACCCAGACGTCGCCGACGCCGTCGCGGCCGGCCGTCGGGTCGACCACCCGGCCGCCCTGGATCCGGATCAGCATCAGGAATCCTTCCCAGCGAAATGGTGTTCGATGCGGGCCAGCACGTCGGCGGCCGAAGCGCCGCCCCCCGTGCCGGGTCGGTAGGTGAGGGCGGCGCGGCCCTCGTTCCAGAGGACGCCGCTGGCGCTCGCGCCGGGCACGCCGACCGCGATCACGACCTCGGCGGTGCCGGGGGCGGCCTCGAGGCTGCCCGCGCCGACGATCGCGATCGAGGGCAGGGCGCCGAGCCAGTCGGGGCGCGCGGCCGGAAGCGTCGAGAGCCACAGCGCGGCGTCGGCCTCGCCGGTCGAGACCTGCCGCGCGGCGTCGAAGCGCCAGGGATCGTGCTCGGGGACCTTGCGGCCGAAGCCGGTGCGCGGGGCTTGGCCCGTGGTCCAGGCCGCGACCTGCACCACCGAGCGGTCCTGGTCGGGGCCGCCGAGCGAGAGCGCGAAGCAGCGCGTGATCTCGTTCACGTCGCGCACCAGCCCCTGCACCGTCTCGACGCCGAGCTCGCCGAGCTCGGCCGGGTCGTAGAGCACCGCGCCGTACCGGGCGGCGTAGAGCGCGCGGGCGATCTCGTTGAGCGGGGTGGCGTCCTTGAGGTGCCCCTTGGCATGGGCGCGGAGCAGGGCGAGGTCGGAGGCCAGCGCCTGAGCGGATGCGCCGGCGACGGCGAGCACCTGGCGGTCGGCCCCGGCCGCGAGTCCGCGCACCGGCTTGCTGCCGCGCAGGGCCGAGGCAAGGGTGCTGGTGCCGGCCTTGGCGCCGACGACGAGCACCACGTCGGCGCGCCCCTGGACCTCGGCCGGCGTCGACGTCATCGCGCCGACGCGGCTGAGCGCTCCGAGGTCGGCGTAGGTGCCGGCGGCGCCCTGCGTATCAAGGGAGGCGCCGATCGTGCCGGCGAGGCGGTAGGCAGCGCGAATCGCGGCGACGTCGGCGTTCAGTCCGGCGAAGACCGATGCATGCGCGGCGGCGAGCAGAGCGGCGGCGGCCGCGATGGCGCCCTCCGCATCGGTCGCGTCACCCTTCACCCAGGCTGTCATGCGTCCTCACCCGAACCGTTTCTTGAGGCGTCGCAGATCGTCGCCGTAAGACCGGGGAGGACGGCCGAAGGACCGTCGCAGCCGGAATGGCCTGCCCGGACGGGATGCGATCCCGACCCGGCGGCACTCGGAATGCCTGCGCTGGAGGGCACGTTTGCATCGCTCGGACGCCGCAGGCAACCCTGTCGCCGCGATTTGCGGCCGCTTCGCCCCGACAGGCGGTTGCCCGGCGGGGCGCCTCCATGGGAGAAGCCGGCTCCCGCGGGGACCGATTTCCCGAGAGGTCCGCCGCGACGGCAGGATGAAGCGGCGTGGCGAAGGCGGAGGGGATCGACGTGTCTGAACCCGCACGCGGCCGCTCCGAGGCCGCCTCGCGCTCCGTCCACGTCCACGCGCCGGCGCGCCTGCATTTCGGGTTCCTCGACCTGCATGGCGGCCTCGGCCGCCGCTTCGGCAGCATCGGCCTGGCGATCGACGCCCCCGGCGTCCGACTCACCGCGAGCGCCGCCGACGGGCTGTCCGTCTCGGGACCGGAGGAGGGCCGCGTCCGCGGCTACGTCCACGCGGCGGCGAGCCATCTCGGCGTCGCCGAATCGGTCGCGATCCGGGTCGAGGAGGCGATTCCGGCTCATGCCGGGTTCGGCTCGGGCACGCAGCTCGCGCTCAGCGTGGCCGCGGCCCTGGCCCGCCTCTGGGGCAAGCCGTTCTCGGCCGAGGATTTCTCGAACGCGCTCGATCGCGGCAACCGGTCCGGCGTCGGGCTGTCGGCCTTCACCGAGGGCGGGTTGATCGTCGACGGCGGACGCGACGCCACCGGAGCGCCGCCGCCGGTGATCGCCCGCCTGGCCTACCCCGACCCGTGGCGCGTCGTGCTGATCCTCGACCGCGACGCCACCGGCATCCATGGCTCGCGCGAGCAGCGCGCCTTCGCCGAGCTGCCGCGCTTTCCCGAGCGCCAGGCCGCCGAGATCTGCCGGATCGTGCTGATGCAGGTGATGCCGGCGGCGGTGCTCGCCGAGCCGCAGGGCTTCGGCGCCGGCATCACCCAGATCCAGCGCCTGATCGGCGACCACTTCGCGCCGCACCAGGGTGGGCGCTACGCCAGCCCCGCCGTCGCGGAGGCGCTGCGGACGATCGCCGACCAGGGCGTCGCCGGCTACGGCCAGAGCTCCTGGGGGCCGACCGGCTTCGCGCTGATGCCGTCGGAGGCCGACGCCCGCGCGCTCGTCGCCGGGCTGGACCGGCCGGGCCCGCTGCGCTTCCTCATCGCGCGGGGCCGGAACACGGGCGCCGAGATCACGACCGCCTGAACCGGCACGCTTGACCGCGGGCGTCGATTGCGACTCTCAACGACACCGACCGACGATCCTCGCACCAGACAGGGAATCCCCATGGCCCGCTCGATCCTGCACATGCTGACGCCGCTCAAGCACATGAGCCCGTTCGACGTGAACATGGCCGTCGATGCCGGGTTCGAGACCATCGTCACCTACACCGACGTGACGCTGCCGGACGTGGTCTCGCTCACGCAGGATTCGATCTTCTCGCGCGCCCCCGGAGACGGCGTCCGCACCGGCATCTTCATCGGCGGCAAGAACGCCGAGGACGCCCTCGACATGGTCGACCGGGCCAGGAAGGCCTTCGTGCCGCCCTTCGCCAACCACCTGTTCGCCGACCCGGCCGGCTCCTTCACCACCGGCGCGGCGATGGTGGCGCAGGTCTCGCGGGCCTTGCGCCAGAAATTCGGCACCGGCCTGAAGGACAAGCGCATCGTCATCTTCGGGGGCGCCGGCGTCGTCGCCTACGTCGCCGCGGTGATCGGCGCGCTCGAAGGCGCCAGGACGGTGCTGGTCGGCCATGACGGCGAGGAGCGGGTCTCGAAGATCGCCTTCACGATGAAGTGGCGCTTCGGGATCGAGGTCGGCGCCATCGACGGCACCACGCCGGACGACCGCCGCAAGGCGATCGCGGATGCCGACGTGATCCTTTCGGCCGGCCCCGCCGGCATCCCGATCCTCTCGGCCGAGGATCTGCGCGCGGCCCCGAACCTGCTCGTCGCCTCGGACGTCAACGCGGTGCCGCCGGCGGGCATCGCCGGGATCGACGTCAACGCGGTGGACGTGGCGCTTCCGGTCGGCAAGGGCGTCGGCATCGGCGCGCTCGCCGTCGGCAACGTGAAGTACCAGACGCAGAAGCAGCTGTTCGGGCGGATGCTCGCGGCCGAGGCGCCGCTCTGCCTCGATTTCCGCGACGCCTACGCCCTCGCCGTCGAGATCGCCGGCTGAGACCGGCGAGGCCGGCGGGGCGATCATGGCCGGCGCGGCGATCCTGATCGCGGCCCAGTCGGGGCGGGCCCTGGCCGAGGCCGCCCGCCGCGCCGGGTTGCGCCCGTTCGTCGCCGACCTGTTCGCCGATTCGGACACCCTGGAACTCGCCGCGGCGCATCGCCCTCTCGAGGGCCGGTTCGGCACGGGACGGCTCGCGGAGACGGTGCTCGCCCATCTCGACGCGCTGTCGGCGATGGCCGGCGGTGCTCCGCTCGGCGTGGTGCTCGGCAGCGGCTTCGAGGCCGCGCCGGCGCTGATCGCTGCGATCGCGCGGCGCCATCGCCTGGTCGGCGCGGGGGCCGAGACCGTGTCCGCGCTGAAGGACCCGCTGCGCTTCGCGGCCCTGTGCGCGACGCTCGCCATCCCGCATCCGGCGGTGACGCGGGCGCGGCTCGACGACCCGAAGGCCTGGCTGCTCAAGCGGGCCGGGGGCTCGGGCGGGAGCCATATCCGCGCGGCGACAAGCGGGCCGGCGCCGGCGGGCGCCTATTTCCAGGCCCGGGTCCCGGGCCGCGCCTTCTCGCTCAACATCCTGGCCGACGCGTCGGGCGCGCGCATCCTGGCGCTGACCGAGCAGTGGAGCGTGCCGTCTACCCTACGCCCGTTCCGCTATGCCGGCGCGCTGGCGCCGGGGCGGCGGGAGGCCTCCGCGCTGCCGGAGGCCATCGTCGCCGCCGTCGCGGAGGCGGCCGACGAGCTGGTCCGCGCGACCGGGCTGCGCGGGCTCGCGAGCGTCGACTTTCTGTCCGACGGCGAGGCATGGTGGCTGACCGAGATCAACCCGCGCCCGGGCGCCACCCTCGACGTGCTCGACCGGCGCGGCGTGCCGCTGCTGCACGCGCATGTCGAGGCCTGCCTCGACCACGCGCCCGAGATCGGGCCGGCGCCGGAGGATGCGGCGGCCTCGCAGATCTGTTACGCGGCGCGGGATCACGCCGTCGTCCCGGCGGTCGCCTGGCCGGACCACGTGCGGGACCGGCCCCGCGCCGGTACACGGGTGATGCGGGACGCCCCGCTCTGCACGGTCCTGGCGGGGGGGCCGGACGGGCCGGCGGCACGACAAGAATTGGGGACCCGGATCGCCAGCTTGCGCGACCGGCTGTCCGAGGAGGAAACGCATGAGCACCAACCAGCCGAGCCTGAACGCCATCGCGACGCCCCTGGTGGAGCGCTTCGTCGCTGACGCCGACGTTCTGCGCCTGTCCGTGACCCAGGCGCCGGGCGGCGCGCGCATGGTCGATGCCGGCGCCTCGGCGCGCGGCTCGATCGAGGCCGGCCGCCGGATCGCCGAGATCTGCCTCGGCGGCCTCGGTACCGTCTCGATCAGCCCGTCGGGCCCGATCCCGTCCTGGCCGTACTCGGTGGTCGTCCACGCCGCCGACCCGGTGCTGGCCTGCCTCGGCAGCCAGTATGCCGGCTGGTCGCTCGCCGACGAGGACGGCGATTCCGACTTCTTCGCCCTCGGCTCCGGCCCGGGCCGCGCCGTCGCCGTGGTCGAGGACCTCTACAAGGAGCTCGGCTACCGCGATTCGGCCACGAAGACCGCCCTGGTGCTCGAGGCCGCCGGCGGGCCGCCGGCCAGCGTCGTCGCCAAGGTCGCCGAGGCCTGCTCCCTGCGCCCGGAGGACCTGACCTTCATCTTCGCGCCGACCCAGAGCCTCGCCGGCGCGACACAGGTCGTTGCCCGCGTGCTCGAGGTCGCCCTCCACAAGGCGCACACGGTCGGCTTCGACCTGCACCGGATCGTCGACGGCATCGGCTCGGCGCCGCTGTCGCCGCAGCACCCGGACTTCATCAAGGCGATGGGCCGCACCAACGACGCGATCATCTACGGCGGCCGGGTCCAGCTCTTCGTCGACGCCGACGACGCGGAGGCCAAGCAGCTCGCCGAGCAGCTGCCCTCGACCACGTCGAGCGACCACGGCGCGCCCTTCGCCGAGATCTTCTCGCGGGTGAACGGCGACTTCTACAAGATCGACGGCGCGCTGTTCTCGCCGGCCGAGGCGATCGTGACCTCCATCCGCACCGGCGCGACCTTCCGCGGCGGCAAGCTGATGCCGGAGCTGGTCGAGGCGTCGTTCTCGTAGCGGCAGTCGAGGCCGGCTTTCACGACACGAAGGCCATCGCCCGCGGCTCTCCCGGGGTTTCCCCACCATCGTCATTCCGGGGCGCCGCAGGCGAGCTCGGAATCCAGATCCGCCGTGGCGGCAAGCTCGGGCACCGTCGGCGCCTCTGGATCCCGGGCTCCGCTTCGCGGCCCCGGGATGACGGCGTGGAGCGGGAGGGCAATGCGTGTCGGCGGAACCGGCGGCTTGAACCATCCTTGGGGTGACCGACAGAATGCGCATCGCGCTCGCGGCCGACAACGGCAATTGGCACAAGGCCCGGCTCCTGGCGGCGCTTCGCGCGCAGGGCGTCGAGCCGGTGCTGTTCTCGCTCGCCGACGTGGCGATCGTCACCGGCGGCGGCGAGCCCCTCCAGGTGCCGGGCTTCGCCGGGACGCTGCCCGACGGCGTGCTGCTGCGGACCATCGCCGGCGGTACCTTCGAGGCCACGACGATGCGTCTGGGCGTGCTGCATGCGCTGGTGGCCTCGGACGTCACCGTCTGGAACGGGCCGGTCGCGATCGAGCGCTCGGTCGACAAGGCGGCGACCAGCCTGATGATCGCCCGCGCCGGCCTGCCGACGCCCGACACCTTCGTCTGCTCGAAGCGCACGGCCGCCGCCGAGATCGTCGCGCGCGAGGCCGGCCCCGGGCGTCCCCTGGTGCTGAAGCCGCTGTTCGGCTCGCAGGGCGAGGGGCTGCAGCTGATCGAGCGGCCGGACGACCTGCCGCCGGAGGATGCGGTCTCGCGGGTCTACTACCTCCAGCGCTACGTGCCCCGCAGCGACGGGCTGTGGCGCGACTACCGCGTCTTCGTCTGCGAGGGCAGGGCCATCGCCGGGATGATCCGCGAGGGCGACGGCTGGATCACCAACGTCCACCTCGGCGGCCGCCCGCTGCCCTGGGCGATGCCGGCGCGGGCGGCCGAGCTCGCCGAGGCCGCCGCCGCCGCGGTCGGCGTCGACTACACCGGCATCGACCTCGTCGAGGACGGGGAGGGCGGCTTCCTCGTGCTCGAGGTCAACTCGATGCCGGCATGGTCGGGGCTGCAAAAGGTCTCGGAGGTCGACATCGCCGGGGCGGTGGTGCGCGGCTTCCTCGCCGCCGTCCGGTCCGCGCGCCGGCCGCGGCTCGTGGTCGCCTGATGCGCCTCGCGCCGGAGGCGATCGCGGCCTCGTACCAGGCGGCGTGCCTGGCCGAGCTCGACGCCCTGAAACCCGGCAACGTCCACGCCTACGCCGCCGGCCATCGCATGGCGGTGGCCGATTTCATGACGAGCGCCGCGGTGTCGGCGCCCGCCCTGGCACGCGGCGGAGCCGGGCTCGGCGCACGGGTCCGCGACGCGGTCGCGGCGACGATGACGGCGGTGGGACAGAACACCAACCTCGGCATCCTGCTGCTCTGCGCGCCCCTGGCGCTGGCCGCCGAGCGCGGAACCACCGTGGCCGAGGTGCTGGCCGGCCTCGAACCGGCGGATGCGCAAGGCGTCTTCGACGCGATCCGCCTCGCCAACCCGGGCGGGCTCGGCCGGGCCGGACGGCACGACGTGGCCGCGCCGGCCCCGGATTCCCTGGTGGCGGCAATGCAGGAGGCTGCCCCGCGCGACCGCATCGCCCGCGCCTATACCGACGGCTTCGCCGACCTCGTCCGGGTCGGCCTCCCGGCTCTGGCGGCCGCGCGCGAAAAGGATCTCGAACCGGCCTGGTGCACCACCGCCGTGCATCTCGCCTACCTGCAGGCGTTTCCCGACAGCCACGTGGCACGCAAGCACGGCGCCGACCGGGCGGAGGCCGTGCGGTCCGAGGCCGTGGAGGCGCTTACAGGCCTCGACCTGCGCGCCCGGCCTGTGGAGCGCCTGCTGGCGCTCGACGCGGCATGGAAGGCCGCCGGGATCAATCCCGGCACCAGCGCCGATTTCACCGTCGCCACGCTGTTCTGCGATGCCCTCGCATCCGCGGGCGCCCGCGTCGCGGACCCTGTGGGCGTCCTCTGAAAAAGTTCCCGCCGTCAAGCGCCGGGCCGCACTTTTAATATCGATTTCAGCGCGTTGCCATGGGTTGTGACGGGCCGGACCGCGCTGTAGGGTCCGCGCCGCTATCCGGGCTAACCGGCCCGGCTTTTCCAAGGCCGGGCGTCGCGAACAAGGATGGCTTCCGGCCGCGCCCGACTCGACGGGCCGCGGTCCTTGAGTTTGGAATCCAGGGAGAAAACCCGAATGGCAAAGATCACCAAGGTCCAGGTCGGCGAAGCCCTCGTCGGCGACGGCAACGAGGTCGCCCACATCGACCTGATCATCGGACCGCGCGGTTCGCCGGCCGAGACCGCCTTCTGCAACGGCCTCGTGAACAACAAGCACGGCTTCACCAGCCTGCTCGCGGTCATCGCGCCGAACCTGCCGTGCAAGCCCAACACCCTGATGTTCAACAAGGTGACCATCAACGACGCCCGTCAGGCCGTCCAGATGTTCGGCCCCGCCCAGCATGGCGTCGCCATGGCCGTGCAGGACGCCGTCGCCGAGGGCATCATCCCCGCCGATGAGGCCGACGACCTGTTCATCCTGGTCGGCGTGTTCATCCACTGGGAAGCGGCCGACGACGCCAAGATCCAGAAGTACAACTACGAGGCCACCAAGCTGTCGATCCAGCGCGCCGTCTCCGGCGAGCCGAAGGCCGCCGCGGTCACCGAGCAGCGCAAGTCCGCGACCCACCCCTTCGCCGCGAACGCTTAGATCGGGGACAGTCCTGGGCAGAGCGCGCCTCCGCCCGCACCGCGGGGCCTGCTCCAGCGACTGGCCTCTATCTTCCTCGGACGATAGAAACACGAAGGCGGGACGGCGAAAGCCGCCCCGCCTTCTTTCGTTCGTCGCGTTCCCTTGCGATCCGCCTGCCCCGGGCGAGCCAGATCCGGGCACGCCGACCCCGACCACCCCGACGCGAGGCCCGGCATGAGCGAGACGAGCAATACCTTCAAGAAAGCGCCCAAGCGCAAGAAGGAGAAGGCCCGCACGGTTTCCGTCTCCCCGGAGATGCGGCAGGCCTACGCCGACCTGATCACCGAGAAGGCGACCAAGCAGGAAAGCTACGGGCGCCACCTGCCGGGGACCGAGACGAAGCGTTAGCGCGGACGGTACGCTGCACGACCGGCTCGAACCCTCGTCGGGTCGCCCGTCGCGGACGTGCGGTGCGTCCCCTCTCCTGACCCCCTCACGGGGGCCACCCTCCCCCGCAGAGGGGGGAGGGTGGGCACGGGCGCCTCGACGCGATGCGTGACGATGGCCCGAACGGGAGCGTGCCACGACGCGCCGCGCGCGAATCCCAGGGCCAAAGAAAAACCCGCGCCCCCTGAGGGACGCGGGTCTTAAAGCTTCGAAGAGTTCGCGTCAGCCGCGCGGAAAACCCGCCGCCTCGATCACGTCCTCGACCGTCCGCAGGCCGGCGCGCGGAGAGTTGACGAGGCAGGCCATGTTGCCGGGCGGGTGCTGGTTCTTCCACATCTTGGTATGCGCCTGCGGGATCTTCTCCCAGGGGAACACCTCGCTCATGCACGGGTCGACCCGGCGGTCGATCACGAACTGGTTGGCGGCCGAGGCCTGCTTGAGGTGGGCGAAGTGCGAGCCCTGGATGCGCTTCTGGCGCATCCAGACGTAGCGGGCGTCGAAGGTGATGTTGAAGCCGGTGGTGCCGGCGCAGAACACCACCATGCCGCCGCGCTTCACCACCAGCGCCGAGACCGGGAAGGTCGCCTCGCCCGGGTGCTCGAACACGATGTCGACGTCGTTGCCCTTGCCGGTGATGTCCCAGATTGCCTTGCCGAACTTGCGGGCTTCCTTGGTCCAGGCGTTGAACTCCGGCGAGTTCACCTTGGGCAGCTGGCCCCAGCAGTCGAAGTCCTTGCGGTTGATGACGCCCTTGGCGCCGAGGCTCATCACGTAGTCGCGCTTCGACTCGTCCGAGATCACGGCGATGGCGTTGGCGCCGGACGCGGCGCAGAGCTGGACGCCGAACACGCCGAGGCCGCCCGAGGCGCCCCAGATCAGCACGTTCTGGCCGGGGCGGACGGTGTGCGGCGCGTGGCCGAACAGCATGCGGTAGGCGGTGGCGAGCGTCAGCGTGTAGCAGGCGGCCTCCTCCCAGGTGAGGTGCTGCGGCCGCTTCATCAGCTGGCGCGACTGCACCCGGCAATACTGGGCGAACGAGCCGTCGGGAGTCTCGTAGCCCCAGATCCGCTGCGAGGACGAGAACATCGGGTCGCCGCCGTTGCACTCCTCGTCGTCGCCGTCGTCCTGGTTGCAGTGGACGATGACCTCGTCGCCGACCTTCCAGCGCTTCACCTTGGCGCCGACCGCCCAGACGATGCCGGACGCGTCGGAGCCGGCGATGTGGTACGCGGCCTTGTGCACGTCGAAGGGCGAGATCGGCTCGCCGAGGCCGGCCCAGACGCCGTTGTAGTTCACGCCGGCGGCCATGACGTAGACCAGGACCTCGTCGTCGCCGATGTCCCAGACCGGCAGCACCTCGAGCTGATGCGAATCCTCCGGCGGCCCGTGGCGCTCGCGGCGGATCGCCCAGGCATACATCTTGGCGGGCACGTGACCGAGCGGCGGGATCTCGCCCATCTCGTAGAGGTCCTTGACCTCGCCCGTCCCGGCGCTGGCCGGTTGCAGTGCCGCGCTGGCAGCCATCGTCTCTCTCCTGAATCCGTTTCGTGCCCGCTCGCGGTTCTGACGACGCCGCGGTTCCGGCCTAGCGCTATAACGGCGAAGGATGAGGCGTCCAAGGGTCTGCAAGTCGTCCGAAAGGCCAGGAGTACGGTGTCCGACAAGAAAAAAGGCGCCGGCTCATGCCGACGCCTTCTGGATACAAAATTAACTTGGCGGCCACCCAAAAACTATTCGGCGGCGGCCTTGCTCGTCTCGATGCCGAGACCTTCCGCGACCCCGCGGCCGAAGTCGGGATGCACCCTGTACCAGTGCCCGATCATCCGGTCCTGGATGTGGCGCGGCGAGTCGCCCATCGAGGTGACGATGTTCTCCACGAGCCGCTTGCGCTCGCCGTCGTCGAATACCTTCGTCCATAGGTCCCGCGGCTGGCCGTAGAGGTCGGCGTCGTCGCCCGGCCAGCCGTAGCGGCCGGCATCCCCGGTGATCCGCAGCGGCGGCTCGGCCACCGACGGATCCTCGACCGGCCCGCCGAAGGAGTTCGGCTGGTAGTCGACCTGCGCGCCGTGGTTGCCGTCCGTGCGCATCGCGCCGTCGCGATGGTAGGTCTGGACGGCGGCCTTCTTCGCCTGGTTCACCGGGATCTGCTGGTAGTTGATCCCGAGGCGGTAGCGGTGCGCGTCGCCGTAGGAGAGCAGGCGGTTCTGCAGCATCTTGTCCGGCGAGAAGCCGATGCCGGGCACGACGTTCGAGGGCTCGAAGGCCGACTGCTCGATTTCGGCGAAGTAGTTCTCCGGGTTCCGGTTGAGCTCCATCTCGCCGATCTCGATCAGCGGATAGTCGCCGTGCGGCCAGACCTTGGTGAGGTCGAACGGGTTGATGCGGTAGGTATCGGCGTCGAGCTCGGGCATCAGCTGCACCGAGACCTTCCACTTCGGGAAGTCGCCCTTCTCGATCGCGGTCGAGAGATCGGCGGCCGAGTAGTCCGGATCCTCGCCGGCGATCTTGTCGGCTTCCGCCGCAGAGAAGTTCTGGATGCCCTGCTGGGTGTGGAAGTGGAACTTCACCCAGTGCCGCTCGCCAGCCTCGTTCCAGAGCGAGAAGGTGTGCGAGCCGTAGCCGTTCATGAAGCGGGCCGACTTCGGCGTGCCGCGGTCCGAGTACAGGATCATGACTTGGTGGATCGCCTCGGGGGAGAGGCCCCAGAAGTCCCAGCGGCGCCAATGGGGTTTCAGGTGGGTGCGCGGATCGCGCTTCTGGGTGCGGATGAAGTCGGAGAACTTGATCGCGTCGCGGACGAAGAAGATCGGCGTGTTGTTGCCGACGAGGTCCCAGTTGCCTTCCGAGGTGTAGAACTTCAGCGCGAAGCCGCGCGGATCGCGGGCGGTGTCGGCCGAGCCGGATTCGCCGCCGACCGTCGAGAAGCGCGCCACCATCGGCACGTCCTGCCCGACCTCGGTCAGCACCTTGGCACGGGTGTACTGCGACAGGCTCCGGGTCAGCCGGAAGGTGCCGTAGGCGCCGTAGCCCTTGGCGTGGACGACCCGCTCCGGGATCCGCTCCCGGTTGAAATGCGCCATCTTCTCGATGAGATGGTAATCCTGCATCAGCACCGGGCCGCGGGTGCCGGCGGTGAGCGAGTTCTGGTTGTCGGAAATCGGGTTTCCGAACGCCGTCGTCAGACGGGGCGAGGTGTCTGCCATCGTGCAGGGCTCCTTTGATTGGTGATCCGCGTGGTCGGGCGCGCACGCCGCGCGTCCAGGTCCGAATGCGGCCAGCCAACGCGCGTCGAGCGGTTTGGAACCGTTCGAAACCGCGGCGGTGCCACCGATCCCCGTCAAATTTCCTTGATGTCGACCCTGAGATTTTTGCGGGCGCCTTGCCGTCCGGTGACGGGCGCCGGCCCTTCGCATGAGATGACGGCCCGCGACGGCTTCGCTACGGTGCGCCGCAAGGGGCGGGGCGAGCGAGCCGCGCGACGAACGGATCAGCGGAGACGGGTGACATGAGCGCGAGCGCGAGCGTCGACGGGGTGAAGCGCGACAAGCCTTGGATCATCCGCACCTATGCGGGCCATTCGAACGCCAAGGAATCGAACGCGCTGTACCGGGGCAACCTCGCCAAGGGGCAGACCGGCCTGTCGGTCGCCTTCGACCTGCCGACCCAGACCGGCTACGACCCCGACCACGAGCTGGCGCGCGGCGAGGTCGGCAAGGTCGGCGTCTCGATCGCCCATCTCGGCGACATGCGGACGTTGTTCGACGACATCCCGCTCGTCCAGATGAACACCTCCATGACGATCAACGCCACGGCGCCGTGGCTGCTGTCGCTCTACCTCGCGGTGGCGGAGGAGCAGGGCGCGCCGTTCTCGGGGCTGCAGGGCACCACCCAGAACGACATCATCAAGGAGTATCTGTCGCGCGGCACCTACGTGTTCCCGCCGGCGCCGAGCCTTCGGCTGACCAAGGACGTGATCCTGTTCACGACCAAGGAGGTGCCGAAGTGGAACCCGATGAACGTCTGCTCCTACCACCTGCAGGAGGCCGGGGCGACGCCGGTGCAGGAGCTGTCCTACGCGCTCGCCATCGCGATCGCGGTGCTCGACACCGTGCGGGACGACCCGAACTTCGATGCCGAGAGCTTCCCGGAGGTGTTCGGGCGGATCTCGTTCTTCGTGAACGCAGGCCTGCGGTTCGTCACCGAGATCTGCAAGATGCGCGCGTTCTCCGAGCTGTGGGACGAGATCGCCCAGGAGCGCTACGGCATCGACGACCCGAAGAAGCGGATCTTCCGCTACGGCGTGCAGGTGAACTCGCTCGGCCTCACCGAGCAACAGCCTGAGAACAACGTCCACCGCATCCTGATCGAGATGCTGGCGGTGACGCTGTCGAAGCGGGCGCGCGCCCGTGCGGTGCAGCTGCCGGCCTGGAACGAGGCGCTCGGCCTGCCGCGCCCGTGGGACCAGCAGTGGTCCATGCGGATGCAGCAGATCCTCGCCTTCGAGACCGACCTGCTCGAGTACGACGACATCTTCGACGGCTCGAAGGTGATCGACGCCAAGGTCGAGGCGCTCAAGGTCGAGACACGGGCCGAGCTTGAGCGCATCGGCGGGATCGGCGGCGCGGTCGCCGCGGTCGAGACCGGCGCGCTCAAGCGGTCGCTCGTCGAATCCAATGCCCGCCGCATCTCGGCGATCGAGGCCGGCGACCAGATCGTCGTCGGCGTCAACAAGTGGCAGCAGGGCGAGCCCTCGCCGCTCACCGCAGGCGAGGGCGCGATCTTCACCGTGTCCGAGACGGTCGAGATGGAGGCCGAGGCCCGCATCCGGGACTGGCGCGCGAAGCGCGACGACAACGCCGTCGGCAAGGCGCTCGAGGAGCTCGAGGCGGCGGCGCGCTCGGGTGCCAACATCATGCCGGTCTCGATTGCCGCCGCGAAGGCCGGCGTCACGACCGGCGAGTGGGGGACGCGCCTGCGTGAGGTGTTCGGCGAGTACCGCGCGCCAACCGGCGTCACTCTTCAGACCGTTTCGTCCGGTGCCGCCGAGGAGGCCAAGCTGCTGATCGCCGATCTCGGCGAGCGCCTCGGCGAGCAGCCGCGCCTCGTCGTCGGCAAGCCCGGCCTCGACGGCCACTCGAACGGCGCCGAGCAGATCGCGCTGCGCGCCCGCGACGTCGGATTCGACGTGACCTACGACGGCATCCGCCAGACCCCGGCCGAGATCGTCGCGAAGGCGAAGGAGACCGGCGCCCACGTGGTCGGCCTCTCGATCCTCTCCGGCAGCCACGTCCCGCTGGTGCGCGACGTGAAGGCGAAGATGCGCGAGGCCGGCCTCGACCACATCCCGCTCGTGGTCGGCGGCATCATCTCGCCCGACGACGAGCTGGTCCTGAAGAACATGGGCGTCTCGGCGGTCTATACGCCGAAGGACTACGTGATCGACACGATCATGATCGGCATCGCCAAGGTGGTCGAGCGCGCGATCGACAAGACCAACCGCACCGACGGCGCCGCGAAGGGCAAGGACGCGGCGGCGCAGGTCTATTGAGGCGCGAGGCCGCCGGCTGCAGCGACACGCGCGCACCCGACGGCTTCACCCGGGCGGCCCGGGAGCGTAGAGCGGCACCATGCTCGCCCCCCTCATCGCGGTTCCGCTCGCCGCGGCCCTCAGCGCCGGCCTGATCGTCCGGCTCCGGCCGCTGCTGGTCCGCTACGCGCTGGCCCGCCCCAACGCGCGCTCGAGCCACACCGAGCCGACGCCGCAGGGCGGGGGGATCGCCGTCGTCGCGGCGACCCTCGCGGTGACGGGGCTGCTGCTCGCCGCGCCGGATGCGGGCCGCGACGTGCTGGTGCTCGGGCTCGGCGCCGTGGTGCTCGCCCTGGTCGGCGCCGTCGACGACATCCGCCCGCTGCCGGCGTCGCTTCGCCTCGTGCTGCAGGCCCTCGTCGTCGCCGCCCTGGTGGCGAGCGTCGACGGACGGCTGGTGCCGACCCTGCCGCTCGCGGTGGAACGGGTGCTCGCGGTGCTCGCCGGGATCTGGTTCGTGAACCTCGTCAACTTCATGGACGGGCTCGACTGGATGACGGTCGCCGAAACGGTGCCCGTTACCGGCGCGCTGATCCTGCTCGGCGGGTCCGGCGCCTTGCCGCCGGCGGCGATCCTCGTCGCCGCGGCCCTGCTCGGGGCGATGCTCGGCTTCGCGCCGTTCAACCGGCCGGTGGCGAAGCTCTTCCTCGGCGATGTCGGCTCGCTGCCACTCGGGCTGATCCTGGCCTGGCTGCTGTACCGGCTCGCCCTCGCGGGCGGCCTCGCCGCGGCGATCCTGCTGCCGCTCTACTACCTCGCCGACGCCACCCTCACGCTGATCCGGCGCGCCGCCCGGCGCGAGCCGGTGTGGCAGGCGCATCGCAGCCACTTCTACCAGCGGGCCACCACGAACGGCATCGCGGTGACCGGCGTCGTCGGACGCGTGCTCGCGCTCAACGCGTGCCTGGCCGCGCTCGCCGAAGCGACCTTGTTTTGGCCCTCGCCGGCCATCACCCTCGGTGCCCTGGCGGTCGGATGCGGTCTCGTCGGATCGGTGCTGGTTCGATTCGCGCGGGCGCCGGCCAAGCACGGAGTGACGACGTCTTGAGCCAACTGATCGCGCTCACCGGGGCGACCGGCTTCATCGGCCGGCACGTCATGAGAGATCTGACGGCGCGCGGCTACCGCGTCCGCCTGCTGCTGCGGCGGCCGGTGGACGCGATGCCGGAGGGTGCCTCGAGCGCCATCGTCGGCGACCTGACCCGGCCGATGAACATGGCGGCGGCGCTCGCCGGCGTCGATGCGGTGGTGCATTCGGCCGGCCTCGCGCACGCGATGTCGGGCGCACCGGAGGACGATTACCGCACGCTCAACACCGAGGCGACGCGGCGCCTGGCCGAAGCCGCCGCGCGGGCGCGGGTGCGCCGCTTCGTGTTCCTGTCATCGATCCGTGCGCAGACCGGCCCGACCGCCGCCGGGACCGTGACGGAGGCCGACGATCCGGCTCCCACCGACGCCTACGGCCGCTCCAAGCTCGAGGCCGAGCGGGCGCTCGACGCGATCGGCCTCGATTGGGTCGCCCTGCGGCCCGTCCTGGTCTACGGCGCCGGCGTGAAGGGCAACATGGCCGCGCTGGTGCAGCTCGCCCGCTCGCCGTATCCGCTTCCGCTCGGATCGCTGGCCGGCCGCCGGTCGCTGGTCTCGGTCGAGAGCGTGTCGGCGGCGATCGACACGGTGCTGCGGACCGACGCCGCGCTGGACCGGCCGCTGGTCGTCGCCGACCCCGACGCGCCGACGCTCCCGGAGATGCTGACGGCCCTGCGCGCCGGGCTCGGCCGACGGCCCGGCCTGGTTCCGATACCCTCGGCGGCGATCGGGCTGGCCTGCCGCCTGACTGGGCGAGAGGCGACCTTCTCGCGGTTGGCCGAGAATCTGGTCGCGCGCAGCGACGGTTTGGCGGCCCTCGGCTGGGCGCCGGCCGGCACGACGCGGGACGGCCTCGCTCGGCTCGCGCGCCTGTCGGCCTGATCGGCGGATCAGTCGTCCCGGCAGAACGACGGCGCGGTGCCGTCGTCGATCATCCCGCAGCCCCGGGCGATCTCGGATTCGATCAGGGCGCAGGCATTGTCCGCGTTGCAGGGCGGATGGGTCGCCGGGGAGACCGACATGCAGCGCTCGACCAGCCGCTCGGCCTGACGCGCCCCGACGGCGGCGCGGCAACTTTCGGCGCTTGCGGATAAGGCCCCGGGCAGGACGATCGCGAACGCCGCAGCGGCGACGATGGAGCTTCGGCGAAGCGATGCGGCGGCGCGGGACGGCATGATCGAAGGCAGGCCTCGGCCGAAAGAACGCCCCGGCCGCGAGGCCGGGGCTCGATCCTACGACACCGAGGCGATGGCGTCAGCGGCGAACGTCGATCACGTCGCCCGAGCGGCTGTCCACCACCACCGTGATGTCGTCGCCACGACGATCCGATCCGCGAACGATGATGCGCGGCCCGCGGCGGTCGACGTTGTCGACGTCGGCGAGGCCCTCGCGACGGGCGATCCGGATCGCCTCGCCGCGGCTCAAGTCGATGTCGTCGCGGGGCCCGCGGTCGCGATAGCCGGGATCGACGCGAACGCCGCCCGGTCCGATCTGGATGCCCTGCGCCGAGGCCGGCGCAGCGACGCCGAGCCCGGCCACGCCGAGACCGGCGACCATCGTGAGGCCTGCGAGAAACGTCTTCGTCCGCATGAATTCGTCCTTCCTTCGGCACACTCCCTGTACGGAAACTGCGCTCGGTTCGGTCGTCGCCTCAATCGGCGGGGCGTCGAATGGTTCCCGACCGGGAAAGCTCGCGAATCAACAGAGGCCGGCGTCGGCGGTTCCGAGGGCCGGCGCATCCGGGCTCGCCGGCGCCGCCGCGACCGGCTTGTCGAAGCGCTCGCGGAAATGCGGGATCGCCGCCTCGAACACCGCCTCCGCGGCGGCCCGGTCGCCGGCCTCCACCGCCTCGCGCAAGGCCGCCGTCCAGGCATCGAGCCGGGCGCGGTCGGCGAAGACCGGCTTGGCCGCCATCACGCCGTCGATCCCGTCGAGGCTGACGCGGGGCTCCTCGCGCGCGAACAGGATCTCGTTCAGGCGCTCGCCCGGCCGTGCGCCGGAGAACACCAGCTCGATCTCCGCGCCGGGCTCGAAGCCGGCGAGCCGGATCATGCGCTCGGCCAATTCGGCGATCTTCACCGGCTGGCCCATCTTGAGGACGTAGACCGCGGCGCGCTGGTCGGCCGCGCCCGGCGCGAGGCTGCGCGCCTCGCGGTCGGCATGCGAGGCCGCGGTGAGGACGAGGTCGGCCGCCTCGCGCACGGTCATGAAGTAGCGAACCATGTCGGGGTGGGTCACGGTGACGGGGCCGCCGCGGGCGATCTGCGCCTTGAACACCGGCACCACCGAGCCGACCGAGCCGAGCACGTTGCCGAAGCGCACCGCGATCAGCCGTGTCGGGTGGCCGGGGATCGCGGCCTGCTCGGCATCGCGCGCCTGCGCCACCATCTCGGCGAAGCGCTTGGTGACGCCGAGCTGCGACACCGGCTCGATCGCCTTATCGGTCGAGATCATCACCAGCGCGCGGGCGCCGGCCGCCACCGACGCGTCGGCGACGTTGATCGAGCCGAACACGTTGGTCTTGATGCCCTCGCTCCAGTCGCGCTCGAGATAGGGCACCTGCTTCAGCGCGGCGGCATGGAACACGTAGTCGGGCCGGAATTCGGCGAAGACCGCGTGCAGGCGCTCGCGGTCTCGGATGTCGGCGAGCGTCCCGCCGACCTCGGCCTGCGCGTTGAGCAGCGCCGGCTGGCTCAGGATGCCGTGCAAGGCCGGCTCGGAGCTTTCTACCACCATCAGCGCCGAGGCGCCGAAGGCGAGCGCCCGGGCGCAGATCTCGGAGCCGATCGAGCCGCCGCCGCCGGTCACGAGCACGCGCTTGCCGGCGAGGAACCGCTCCAGCCGCGGCCTGTCGATCGCGACGGTGGGGCGCAGCAGCAGGTCCTCGATCTCGAGCGGCGCGAGCTCGGCGTCGCGCATGCCGTCGCCGAGGCTGACCACCCGGGCGAGCGGCAGGCCGAGCCGCCGGGCGCGGGCGATCAGGTCGTCGGGCTCGGCCTCGGGCGCCAGCGCGCTCGGGGTCGCGACGAGCCGGCGCACCGGCTGCCCGCGGGCGGCGAGGTCGCCGACGACCCGCTCCAGGTCGGCGAAACCGCCGAGCACGGCGACCTCGCGCATCGTCTGCCCGGCCTCGTCGGCGCGCGGCGAGAGGATGCCCTTCGGCGCGAGCTTGCGCACCGAGCCGGATTCGATCGCGCGCAGCAGCGTCTCGATGTCGGCACCGCGGCCGAGCAGCAGCGTCGGCACCGTGGCCGAGCGCGCGCTCGACTGCTTGGAGCGGGCGTATTTCAGGTAGCGGAAGGCGAGGCGCGTGCCGCCGAGCAGGAAGATCTGTAGCACCCAGTACAGGACGATGGCGATCTTGCCGAAGAAGTAGAACCCGTACAGGTCCGACGAGACCAGGACGTAGTCGAGCACCAGCAGCCCGAAGGCGAGCACGCTCGCGGCGCGAACGATGCCGGCGAGATCGGGCAGGGAGGCGAAGCGCCACTTGGTGCGGTAGAGCCTGAACCGTCCGTAGACGAGGCCGGCGACGACGAGGAACGGCGGCAGCAGGACGGGAAGCGCGTGCACGCGTTCGGCGAGGGCGTCGCCGGTGAAGCGGAACACGAAGGTGAGGACCACGGCCAGCGCGGTCGCCACGAGATCGTGGACCACCATCACCGCGGTCTTGTAGGTGCGCTGCTGCATGATGTTCCGCGGCGGTATCGGCTCCGCCTCGGGCGGTGTCAACGCGATCGGTCAGCCGGTCGGGCGGACGGCCCGCGCCACCGCATCGTCGGCCTGGTCGATGTCGGGCGCGTCGATCCGGCGATAGCGGGCCTGGATCAGGCCGAAGGCCCCGAACGCCACGTGGCCGGCCGCGACGATCGCGAGCAGGATCCGGCCGTAGGGCTGGGCGCGCAGGGCCTGGAACGCCCCGGACAGGCCCTTCACCTCCGACGAGGCCTGATACCAGGCCGCGACAACGACGAAGCCGCCGATGATCAGGAACGCGATGCCGCGGGCCGCGTAGCCGAACCGGCCGACCGGCTCCGCCCAGGCCTGGCGCGCCGCGTCGAGGGCGAGGCGCTCGGTCACGTCGCCGCGAACGGCCTTGACCAGGAAGCCGACGCCGCCGCCGGCGACGCCGAGGCCGATCAGCGCCACGGCGAAGCGGCCGAAGGGTTTGGCCAGCAGCCACGCGGTCCAGTCCTGCAGGCCGTCGCCGTCCGACTGCAGGCCGAGCCCGAGGGCGAGGCTCGCGGCCGTGAGCCCGAGGCCGGCATAGATGCCCGCGCTGACGAGGTGGGCGCCCCGCACCACGAGCCCCTTGGGCGAGGTGCCGCGCCGGTCGGCGTCGGTCACCGCCTCGACGAGGCGCCAGGCGGCGAAGCCCCAGAGCCCGAGGGCGATCAGGCCGACGATCCAGGGGCCGAGGGGTCCGAGCAGCACGAAGCGGAGCGCGTTCTCGCTGTCGCCGGCCTTGCCGCCGGCCCCGACCGCCGCGAGCACCGCCAGCACGCCGACGACGCAGTAGACCGCGCCGCGGGCGCAGAACCCGAAGCGCGCCAGCCGCTCGATGGTGTTGCGCCCGGCGAACACGGTGGACGGACCTTGGGCCGAGCCGGTCACGCCGGCTCGCGTTGCGGCTTCCCGGCCAGCGCCACGTAGAACCCGAGCCCGTCCCCGGCCGGGAGCGTCTGCAACCGGTCGACGAGGCCGCGGCGCTTGGCGTCCAGCAGCAGGCGGCCCGCCGGTTGGAACAGGGTCTCGCCGCCGCCCTCAGGCGGCGGATCGAGGCGGATCGCCACGGTCTTGCCCTTGGCGAAGCGGCTCCGCTCCAGCATCTCGTTCAGCGACGCCTCCGCGGTCGCCCGGTTGGCGCCGCGCAGGTCCATCACCGATTCCGCATCGGTGACGCCGAGGCCGCCGCGCAGCTTGTCGGCGTAGAAGTCTTCGAAATGGGGCAAGGGCTGCGACCTGGTGGGTGTTGGCTAGAACGACAGACCGGCGAAGACGGTTGCGACGGGCGAGGCGCTGCCGAACTCGGGAAGCTCGATCGCGCCGTCGAGGCCGAGCGCCTGCTTGCGCCGGGCGTCGCCCTCCTGCCGGCGCCAGACCTTCACCCGCGGCTCGTCCTGATACACGATCAGGAAGACCTGCAGGCTCTCGACGGCACGGTAGAAGTCGGTCTTGCGGCCGCGGTCGGCGCTCATCGTCGAGGGGGACAGCACCTCCGCGACGAGGATGGGATCGGACGCGTAGCCGTCCGGCAGCATCGGGCCGCAACGCACCACCACGTCGGGGATCGGCGCGAAGTCGTCCATGTCCCGGCCGACGACCGCGATGCCGGGGACGACGCGGCAGCCCCGCACATCGGCGAGGTCGCCGAGGCGACGGATGAGGTTGGAGACGATGGTCTGGTGCCGCTCGGTCGGTGGCGACATCAGCACCGGCTCGCCGTCGAGCAGTTCCCAGCGCTCGTCGTCCGGGCGGCCGGCGACCCAAGCCCGGTAGTCCGGGACGCTCATGCGGTCGTCCCGCTTCGCCGCGACTGCCATGCGGGCCTCTCCGAACTGCCTGGGCGAGCGTACCATAGATGGGTCCGCCCGCGACCGGCGTCAGCCGCGGGCGTTCAGAATTCCACCCGGGCGTAGATGTCGGCTACAGCGAGCGTGCCGCCGAGCTCGGGCAGGTCGATCACGTCGCCCCGTCCCAGCATCCGCATCGCCCATCCGGCGTCGCGCCGCCAGACCTCGACCCGGGCATCGTCCTGATAGACGATCAGGAAGACCTGTAGCGCCGCGACCGTGCGGAAGAAATCGGTCTTGCGGCCGCGATCCATGCTCATCGTCGAGGGGGACAGCACCTCGGCGACGAGCAGCGGGTCGCGGGTGTAGCCGTCGCGGGGCAGCGGGCCGCACTGGACCACGATGTCGGGGATCGGCGCGAAGTCGTCCATCTCCGCGCTGAGCACGGCGAGGCCGGGGAGGGCGCTGCAGCCCCTGCGCTCGGCGAGTTCGTCGAGGCGCCGGACCAGGTTCGCGACGATGCGCTGGTGACGCCCGCTCGTCGGCGACATCAGCGTCGGTACGCCGTCGAGCAGCTCCCAGCGCTGGTCGTCCGGCTTGGACGCGACCCAATCCTGGTATTCGGCGACGCCCATGCGCGCGTCGCGTCGTCGGGCAACGGCCATCGCGGCCTCCTCCGGTGAGGCCGCGATGGTAGCAGTCCGGGGCCGGTCCGCAACGGCGCGGACGCTCGGGTTCAGCCGTGCACGAGCACGTTGCGGAACTGCCAGGGGTCGCTGGCGTCGATGTCCTCCGGGAACAGGCCCGGGCGGCCGGCGAGCGGCGTCCAGTCGGTGTAGACGCCGACGACGGGGCCGAGATACGGGGTCTGGACTTCGAGGCAGCGGCGGAAGTCCATCTCGTCGGCCTCAACGATGCCGGCCTCGGGGTTCTCCAGCGCCCAGACCATGCCGGCGAGCACCGCCGAGGTCACCTGAAGGCCGGTGGCGTTCTGGTAGGGCGCGATCCGGCGCGTCTCCTCGATCGAGAGCTGCGAGCCGTACCAGTAGGCGTTCTTTTTGTGGCCGTAGAGCAGCACGCCGAGCTCGTCGATGCCGTCCTCGATCTCGTTCTCGTCGAGGATGTGGTGCTTCTCCTGCACCTTGCCGGCATTGCCGAACATCTCGTGGAGCGACAGCACGGCGTCGTTGGCCGGGTGGTAGGCGTAGTGGCAGGTCGGGCGGTAGGCCGCGCACTCGCCCTCGGGAACCGTGTAGTAGTCCGAGATCGAGATCGCCTCGTTGTGGGTCACGAGGAAGCCGAACTGCGACTGCGCAGTCGGGGTCCACGAGCGCACGCGGGTGTCGGCGCCGGGCTGGAGCAGGTAGATCGCGCAGCGCGAGCCCTTCTCCTGCTCGCGGGCGTTCTCGGGCATCCAGGTCTCGTGCGTGCCCCAGCCGAGCTCGGCCGGCTGGTTGCCCTCCGAGACGAAGCCCTCGACCGACCAGGTGTTGACGAACACGCCCTGCGGCTTCGGATGCTTGGCGCGCTGGGTGTCGCGCTCGGCGATGTGGACGCCCTTGACGCCGACCTCGCGCATCAGCGCGGCCCATTCGGCGCGGGACTTCGGCTCGGGCGTGGTCACGCCGGTGTCCTTCGCGATGTTCAGCACCGCCTGCTTGACGAACCACGAGACCATGCCGGGATTGGCGCCGCAGCACGAGACCGCGGTGGTGCCGCCGGGGCTGGCGGTGCGCGCGTCCAGGATGTCCTGCCGCAGCGCGTAGTTGGTGCGGTCGCCCTGGCTCTTCTCCTTGTCGAAGTAGAAGCCCGGCCACGGCTCGGCGACGGTGTCGATGTAGAGGGCGCCGAGCTCGCGGCACAGCTCCAGGATCGCGCGCGACGAGGTGTCGACCGAGAGGTTGACGCAGAAGCCCTGGCCGCCGCCCTCGGTGAGAAGGGGCGTGAGCACGTCGCGATAATTCTCGCGGGTCAGCGCGACCGTCTCGAAGCGCAGGCCGTGCTTGTCGGCGAGAGACCGGTGCGAATCATCCGGATCGATCACGGTGAAGCGGGCACGGTCGTATTCGAAATGGCGCTCGATGAGCGGAAGCGTGCCGCGACCGATCGATCCGAACCCGATCATCACGATGGGTCCGCTGATGCGGCCGTGGATCGGCCCCCTGGTCGGCCCTTGGTTCGGCGTGTCGGTCATGGCTCGGGCGGTCCTTCGGATGTGCGCGGCGCGCAGGGGCGGCTCGGGTTAGGCGGCCGATGTGACGATGGGGCGACAGGCCGGGCTCGTCCGCGAACGGGCGTCCGCGACGGCCCCCCGGCCCGGGCGCCGATCCCGGTCGGCGATCGATCGCGGCGCAGGGTATGTCCGGCCCTAGTGCCGCCTCGTGCCGTGAGGGTCAACCGCGCAACGCCCGCGCGGTGAGCAGAGTCGTTGACGAAGTGTTGCCGCGGCATGCGATGACTGCAT
Source organism: Methylobacterium sp. E-016 (assembly GCF_022829745.1). Lineage (NCBI taxonomy): Bacteria > Pseudomonadati > Pseudomonadota > Alphaproteobacteria > Hyphomicrobiales > Methylobacteriaceae > Methylobacterium > Methylobacterium sp. E-016. The sequence goes on along the minus strand of NZ_JAKSYF010000113.1, from coordinate 85,986 downwards.
GCGAGCCCCACCAAACCTCGTGTTGCGTGCATCGCACAACGCTCTCATGCTGCACTGCGAAATCGATCACGATCCGTGCCGGATCATTGATCGAACGGAGTCCGCCATGCTGTCCGTCCTCACCGCCCGCGTTCCGGTACCCGCCGACGAGCCGCAGGACCGCGATCCCGGTTTCCTGACCCTCGCCTTCACGGTCGTGCGGGTCCTCCGGCGCGAGGGCCGCAGCGCCTTCGAGCGGCGTTGCGCACGCGCCGCCGGGACGCTGCCGCACGCTTGATCCTGTTGCGGCGCCGGTCGAATCCACCGGCACCGGATTGCGCAGCCTCGGCTTGACCGCTAGGCGGCTTCCTCAACGCCACATCGGCCGAGGGGGCCGTTCTTCGCATGTCGCCGATCCGCGCATCCCGCCGTCCCGCGATCCTCGCCGCCGTCCTGATCGCGCTGTCGATCGGCACAGTCCCGTGCGCCGCACAGGAAGAGGCGCCGGAGGCTCCGCCCGAGGCCGCGCCGAAGGTCAAGCCGAAGCCGCGCCCGCCCGCGCCGAAGCCGGCCCCGAAGGCGACGCCGGCCGCCGCCCCTGCCGCGCAGGCCGCGCCTGCCAAGACCGCGGCGGTCTGGCCGGCCGGCGCACTCTCCATCACCGAGAATTACGGCGACTGGACGCTGAGCTGCAGCCGTGCCGAGCCGGCGACGTCGTGCATGCTGATGCAGTCGCAGGGGGACAACAAGACTGGCAAGCGCCTGTTCGCCTTCGAATTGCAGGCGCCCAAGGACGGGCGGTCCGAGGGGCTGATCCTGATGCCGTTCGGCCTGGCAATCGACCCGGGCATCACCTTCAAGCTCGACGACGTGGTGCTCGGCAAGGGCGCGCCCTACATCTCGTGCGGGTCCGAGGGCTGCCTAGTGCCGATCAGCTTCCCGACGCTCGCCACCGACGCGATGCGGACGGCCAAGACCCTTCAGGTGATCGGGGTGAAGTCCGGGACCAACGATCCGCAACCGATCGCCGTGCCGCTCGGCGGGTTCGCGCCGGTCTGGGACCGGGCGATCGCCCTGAGCAACTGACGCGCGGCGACCAAGGCGACGCGCGGGACATCGACCCGCCGTGCCACGGCACCGGCGAGCGAGACGACGAGGAGAGGCCGAGCATGCGCGACCCGATGATCCTGGCGGCCCTGCTCGCCTGCCTCGCCGGCCCGCTCGCGGCGCAAGAGTCGAGCCCGCCCGGTGCGCCGCCGGACTCGATGCCCGACGCACCGCCGATGGACAAGAAGCGGGTCATGGCCGCGCGGCTCGCCGGGCTGGTCGGCTTCGCCAACACCTCCTGCCCGGACATCCAGGGCGATCCCGCGCTGCTGAAATCGGCCGTCGAGCGCCTCGGAATCGATCCGCAGGACCTGGAGCAGGGCGAGCTGGCGGCGATCTCGCGCTCGTATGTCGAGACTTATCGCAAGGACGTTCCGGCCAATTGCCAACGCGCGATCGAGACGTTCGGCCCGTCGAGCCGAATCGTCCCGAACCTGATCGTCAAGCGCTGAGCGTCGCGCGGCCTCCCATCGGGAATGCCGTTGGGACGTCGGCGGCGACCACGATTAAGCGCACGTTAGCCGCAATCCGGCAGTGTCGGCCCTCAGCGGCGTCGGAGCGTTGCGTCCCTCGTCCGGGGCGCCCGCCGCCCCGGGTGCGGCGTATCGATGGGCGCGAGGCTTGAGACGGGACCAGGGGTCCGCCGCACGCCCCGCAGCGCGGGCCTCGCGCTCGCCGTCCTGATCGGCCTCGGGCTGCCGGCCCAGGCGGCGAAGCTCCTCGCCGTCGCCGGCACCGATGCGCAGGGCTATGCGCGAATCGCCTTCACCTTCGACAGCGCGGTCTCGATCAAGGCGCGGCTCTCGAACGGCGTGCTGGTGCTCGGCTACGGCGAGCGGACCGAGGCCGGGCCGGAGCGGCTGGTCTCGCAGCTGCCCGATTACCTCACCGCCGTCCGGCGCGATCCCGACGGCAGCGGCCTCCGGCTCGCCCTGCAGCGGACCGTGCGCGTCAACGTGCAGGAAGCCGGCGAGAAGGTCTTCGTCGACCTCCTGCCCGAGAGCTGGACGAGCCTGCCGCCGCCGCTGCCCCCGGAGATCGTCGCCGACCTGGCCCGGCGTGCGCGTGCCGCGGAAGCGATCCTGAAATCGCGCAACCCCGCACCCGTGCGCCGGCCGCTCGGCGTCGAGGTCGCGAAGCTGCCGACGCTCACCCGCCTGACGGTGCGGCTGCCCGAGGGCGCCGAGGCGACCGTCGGCCCGGAAGGTGGCGCAACGCGGCTGCGCATCCTGGGGGCCTACAGCTTCGACCTGTCCGAGACCCGTGGCCGGCTGCGCCAGGACATGGCCCGCCTGACCGCGTCGGCCGACGATGCCTCGGCCGGGCTCGTGGTGGCGGCGGGCGATGCTTTCACGGTCTCGACCGACCGCGACGACGACACCGTGGTGTTCGACATCGTCGCCAAGAAGGACGCCGCCGCCAAGGCCGAGGCGGCTGCCAGGGCGGAGCAGGCTGCCAAGGCCGAAGCCGCGAGCAAGGCCGAACCTGCGACCAAGCCCGAACCCGCGAGCAAGGGAGAGCCGCCGAGCCGGGTCGCGCCCAGGACCGGGGATGCCAAAGCCTCCGCCACGGCCGATGTTCCGGCGGCCGCCGGACCACCGGGCACCGCGGCGCCGAACCGGCCACCGGCGCCCGAGCCGCCCGAGCGGCAAGCCGGGTCCGGCCTCGTCTTCCCGTTCGCCAAGCGCCCGGCGGTCGCATTGTTCGAGCGCGGCGGGGTCGCGACCCTGGTCTTCGAGACCGGCGAGCCGGTCGCCCTCCCGACCGGCGGGTCGGGCGGCCTGCGCGCCCTCGGCGAGCCGGTGCGGACGGGTGCGCTGACGGCGTTGCGCTTCGCCGTCCCGGCCGGGACCTTGCTCGATCTCGTGCCCGTGCGTGCCGGGTCCGCCGCCGGCGCCTGGGAGCTGACCGCGGGGGACGACCTCGGCCCGAGCGACACCCTCGCGCCGACGCGCCTGCCCGACGCCGCCGGGCACGGGCGCGTCGCGGTCGGCCTGCCGCAACCCGCCAGCGCGGCATGGCTCGATCTCGACGGCGAGCGCATCGCCGTCGTCACCGCGCGCAGCTGGAAGCCCGCCGGCATCGCGAAGCGCCAGCGCTTCGTCGATTTCGAGCTGCTGCCGAGCCGCTTCGGCCTCGCCGTGCTGGCTCAGGCCGACGACCTCACCGTGCGTCCCGACCTCGACGGCGTGGTCATCGGGCGCGAGGGCGGCCTCGCGGTCTCGTCCGTGGCGCGGCCCCCCGAAGCGCCGCTCGCCGAGGCCTCGAACCTCGCGATCCAGCGCGAGCCCTGGGAGCAGGCGCGCCTCGGCGACGTGCGCGAGACGATCCGGGCACAGTTCGGCGCCTCGATCGCGGCGTCCGCCGGAACGCGCGGCCCGCTGCGGCTCACCCTCGCGCGCACCCAGCTCGCCAACGGCCTCGCGCCCGAGGCCCTGACCACCCTCGACGCGGCCTCGGCCGACGACCCCCTGGTGGCGAGCGGCCGCGACACCGCGATCCTGCGCGCCGCGGCGCTCGCCGCGATCGGCCGAAATGCGGAGGCGCGTCGGGTGCTCGCGACCGAGGCGCTGCAACGCGATCCCGAGGCAGTGCTGTGGCGCGCGGTCGCCGACGGGCAGGCGGGACGCTGGCACGACGCCGAGGCCGGCTTCCAGCGGACCTTGCCGGTGATCGAGCGCTACCCGCTCGCCCTGCAGGCGACGATCCGCACGCTGGCGGCCGAATCCGCGCTCGAGACCGGCGACCTCGACACCGCATTGCAGCGGGTCGCGCGGCTCGCGACCGCCGAACCGACACCGTTGGAGCGGGACCGCGTCACCCTGGTCCGGGCCCGCGTCGACGAGGCGACCGATCGGACCAAGGCCGCGCTCGACGCCTACGATCGCCTCGCCGAATCGGGCGAGCGACCGGCGGCGGCGGCGGCGGCACTGCGCGGCACGCTGCTCGCGCGCGAGACCGGCAAGATCCCCCCCGAGGAGGCGATGGACCGGCTCGAGCGGCTGGCGATCACCTGGCACGGCGGCGAGATCGAGAACGCGATCACCGCCGGGCTCGCCCGGCTCTACATGGCGGCCGGGCGCTATCGCGAGGCCTTCACCGCCGTGCGGGCCGCCGATGCCATCGGCTCCGATGCACCCGAGACCCGCGCGCTGCACGACGAGGCGATGGCGCTGTTTGACGAGCTGTACCTCTCGCCGCGGGGCGATTCGCTCAGCGGGATCGACGCGGTGGCGCTGTACTTCGACTTCAAGGACTTCGCGCCGATCGGGCGGCGGGGCGACGCCGTGGTGCGTCGGCTGGCCGAGCGGCTCGTCGGCCTCGACCTGCTCGATCCCGCCGCCAACCTGCTCCAGTACCAGATCGACAACCGCCTCACCGGACCGAGCCGATCGAGCGTCGCGACGCAGCTCGCCTCGATCCGTCTCATGGACGGCAAGCCGCTGATGGCGCTGGAGGCGATCGAGGGAACCTACCTGCCCGAGCTTCCCCGCGACCTGCGCCGCGCCCGGTCGCTGCTGCGCGCGCGTGCCCTGTCCGACCTGTCGCGGACCGATCTCGCGCTCGAGACGATCGAGGGCGAGGCCGGCCCGGACGCGGCGCGGCTGCGGGCGGACATCCTGTGGTCGGCGCGGCGCTGGCGCGAGGCCGGGGAGGCGCACGAGGCCCTGCTCGGCGACGCTTGGCGCTCCGGCAAGGTGCTCGACGACGCGGCCCGCGCCGACGTGATCCGCGCCGGCATCGCCTACGACCTCGCGGTCGAGCCGATCGGGCTCGAGCGGCTGAAGGCCAAGTTCTCGGATGCGATGGCCGACAGCGCCGATGCCCGCACCTTCGCGCTGCTGACCAGCGCCGACGCGACCAAGAAGCCGGGGTTCCGCGAGATCGCCCAGAAGGCGACGAACGCCGAGACCCTGGCGGCCTTCCTCGCCGAGTACCGCAAGCGCTACCCGGACGCCTCGCTCCCCGCCCGCGGCGAGCCCGAGAAGCGCGCGGACGGGCAGGCGACGCCGCCAGGCTGAAGTCGAAAGCCTCCCGTGATCCACGGATCATCGCGGGAGCCCGGTTCACAGGCGGGACGTGGTTCGGTGTCGAGGCCGTCCGCGTCAGCTTCCCCCGTAGCTCTGCACCAGCGACCCGGCGACGAGCGTCCAGCCGTCGACCAGCACGAAGAAGATCAGCTTGAACGGCAGCGCCACGGTCGCCGGCGGCACCATCATCATGCCCACCGCCATCAGCACCGACGCGACCACGAGGTCGATGATCAGGAACGGGACGAACAGCAGGAAGCCGATCTCGAAGGCGCGGCGCAGCTCCGAGATCATGAAGGCCGGCGTGACGATCTCGAGGCCGACCGCCTCGGGCCCGGAGGGCACCGGCACCTTGGCCATGTCGAGGAACAGCTTCAGGTCCTTCTCGCGGACGTTCTTCAGCATGAACGCCTTGAACGGCGCCGACGCCCGCTCGAAGGCCTGCCCCTGCGTGATCTGGTTGGCGAGCAGCGGCTCGATGCCGGCGCGGTAGGCTTCGCGCCCGGTCGGCGCCATCACGAAGGCGGTGAGGAACAGCGCGAGGCTGACGATCACCGTGGTGGGCGGCGCGGTCTGGGTGCCGAGCGCCGAGCGCAGGATCGACAGCACCACCACGATCCGCGTGAACGCGGTCGCCATCACCAGGACCGAGGGCGCCAAAGCCAGCACGGTGATGAGCGCGACGAGCTGCAGCGCGCGCTCGCTGGCGCCGCCCGCCCCGAGATCCACGGTGAGGCTCTGCGCGGCGGCCGGACCCGCGCCGAGCGCGAGCGCGAAGACGGCGAGCCCGAGACGACGCGGGATCCGGAAACGAGGATGGATGTCGGCGGGCTTCATGGCGGCGGCACCCTGGGGCGGGTTCTCGGGCCGTGCAAGCCTGGAGGACGGATCGAGCCTTGCGGACGGGCCGCGCGCGCTCATGGCGTCGGCGAGCCCACGGTGCCGCGGCGCGATTCGAGGTTCTGCCACACGATCAGGGAGGGCAGGCCGAGCACCACGTCGGGGACGCGCTTGGCGAGCGACAGGGCGATGGCGGTGCCGGGATCGATGCCGAACAGCGCGCCGACGATCACGAAGCCGCCCTCCTGCACGCCGAGCCCGCTCGGGATCGGGAAGGCCGCCGACTTGATCGCCTGGCTCAGGGCCTCGATCATCAGGACCTCGGACACGGTCACGCCCTCGACGCCGATGCAGGCGAGCACGATGGCGATCTCGGCCGCGCCCAGCGTCCAGGCGAGGGCGTGCAGCAGGACCGATTGCAGCAGCCGCAGGCGCCGTCCGCGGCCCCAGACCGCATCGAGCGCATCTTGCACGCTGCCGCCCTCGCCGCGGGCCGGCTCGGCCTCGCGCACGAAGCGCCGCGAGAGCGCGCCGAGCTTGCGCTCGACGAAGCGCGCCGCACCCGTGCGCTGGAAGGCGAAGAAGGCGGCGAGCACGAGGCCGGCGACCGCGAGCGCCCGCAGCACCCAGCGCGCGAGCTCGGCGGCCGGCTCGCCCTCCACCTGCATCAGCAGGCCGGCGCCGAGCAGCGCGAACAGCGCCTGCGTCCCGACCTGGAACAGCATGTCGGCGAGGATCGAGGCGGCGGCGAGCGGCCCGGCGACGCCCCAGAAAGTCAACAGCCGGCCGCCGACCACGTCGCCCCCGACGGAGGCGACCGGCAGAAGCACGTTGATGCCCTCGCGCACGAAGCGCAGGGTGGCGAAGGCGGGAAGGCCGGCCGGCGACAGGCCGTCGAGGATGCGCTGCCAGGCGACCGCGCAGATCGTCACGATGGCCGCCCGCATCATCACGACGGCGGCCAGGCCCAGGAACCCGATCCGGCCGAACGCGTCGGCGACGGCTCCGAGGTCGTTGGTGGCGACGAGCCAGACGGCTAGGCCGAGGCCGAGCACGGTGCCGGCCAGCGGCAGGCGGCGCAGGATCTCCCGCGCGACCCCGGGCCGGCCCGCGCGGGAGGCCCCCGGCGCCGTCACGCGGCCGCGTCCCGATCGTCTCCGGCCTCCGGATCGTGCGACGGCGCGGCCGGTCTCCGGCACGGCAGCAGCTGGGCGGCGATCTCGGCCGCGGGCGCCGTCGGGTCGATCAGCAGGATCCGCCCGCCCGCGACGCTGGCCCCGGTGGCGACGGCGACGAGGCGCTTCGGGCAGGGGCCGAGGCATCCGGTCTCGACGATCCGAAGCTTCGCCCCGGGCCGGGCCTGCTTCAGGCCGGCCTTCACCCGGTCGCGGATCGCTCGCTTGGGCAAGCCCTGGCGCTTGGCGCACTTCGTGCAGACCGCCACCACCTCGGAGAACTTCGCCTTCGCCGTTCGGACGGGTCGGGCAGGTGCGACGTCGGCGGAATCCGTTTTCATCGCACATCGGGTAGGACGGGGACGGGCGGCGCGCAACCGCGGCGGATCGTGCCGGCCGCCGCCGGCCGCGCACCGCCGACGCCTTAAAAAGGGCCGAAAAGAACTGGATTGCGGCACCGCTCCGATCGCGAGCGGGCCTCGTCTCGAAAGCGAGCCGGCGAGGTCGCACGGCGCGGCCGTCTCCGTCACGGCGCGGTCGAACGAGCAGAGCGCAGGAAACCGGAACGGATGAGCGTCGACGAGGTCAGGCAAGGCGATCGGCTCCGCGGCCTTCTGCAGGTCGCGCAGCGGTCTGTGACCGAGCTTCGGCGCGGTGCCGAGACGATCGAGCCGATCCGCGATCCGGCCCGGCGCTCGCTGGTCCAGCGCACCCGCGAGAGCCTCGCCTGGACCCGCCTGCCGGGCCTCGGCCCGGTCGACGTGGAGCCGAAGAGCTACGTCGCCCGGCTGGTCCAGCGCTTCAGCCTGTTCGTCCTGCTGCCGACCGCGGTCGTCGGGTTCTACCTGTTCGCGATCGCCTCGGACCAGTACATCGCCGAGGCGCAGTTCGCCGTGCGCGGCAACGTCGAGCCGATGGAGAACGTGTCGCTCGGCGAGTACACCAGCCTGATTCAGAAGCACAACAGCCAGGACAGCTACATCGTCCGGGACTTCATCAACAGCCAGGCGATGGTCGACGCCGTCGAGAAGAGCCTCGGCGTGTCGCAGATGTTCTCTCGCAAGGAAGCCGACTTCTGGGCGCGCTATCGCACGCCGCAGCCGATTGAGGAGCTGACGAAGTACTGGCAGGAGCACGTCCAGGCGCGGATCGACGCGATCTCGGGCGTGATCCAGCTGTCGGTCCGCGCCTTCACGCCGGAGGACGCCCTGGCGATCGCCAAGGACGTCGTCGCCCGCTCCGAGGTGCTGATCAACGAGATCTCGCGGCGCGCGCAGGCCGACATGGTCAAGCAGGCCGAGATCGATTCGGCGGCGGCGCAGGAGCGGCTGCGCAAGGCGACGCTGGACATCCAGCGCTACCGCAACCACTGGGGCATCATCGATCCGATCAAGTCGGCGGAGGGCACCCTGCTGACGATGATGACCCTGCGCAAGGAGAAGCTGAAGGCGGAGAACGACCTCCAGGTGCTGCGCGGCTCGAACCTCGACGAGAAGTCCCGCTCGATCCAGGTCCTCGCCGCGACGGTGGCGGCGATCGACGGCCAGATGAAGACGCTGCAGGACCAGCTGACCACCGACGGGGGCGCCGCCGGCGGCGCGACCATGACCAACGCGCTGCTCGAATACGAGGGCCTGATGGTCGAGCGCACCATCGCCGAGAAGCTCAACGAGATGGCGAACACGCTGCTCGACCGGGCGCGCGTCTCCGCCGGCAAGCAGCACATCTTCCTCACGGCCTTCGTGCCGCCGATGATCCCGACGGATTCGCTCTATCCCAAGCGCTGGCGCCAGCTCGCGGTGCTGTTCTTCTGCTTCGTCGTGCTGTGGAGCTCGGTGTCGCTGATCGTCGGCGGGATCAGGGACCAGCGGATCTGAGCGGGCGCAGCGCCCGATAGGGCCGGCCCGCATCCGGGTCCGGCCGCCCCCCCCTCGAGCGGACCCGATCGCACGCCCATGCCGGACTTCTCCGACCTCGTCGCCCAGGCGATCAAGCCGACCATGAACCGGGCCGAGCGCGAGGCGGTCTACGGGGTGGTGCGGCAGGCGGTGCTGCGCCTGCGCGAGCGCGAGGGCATGGCGCCCGACGATCCCCGCCTCGCGATCCAGCATCACCTCGTCGAGGAGACGATCCGCGACGTCGAGGCCGACATCGCGCGCTTCGAGGCGATGCGGAAGCTCGACGCGGCGCTCGCGGCGCAGACGCTCGCCCACAACGACGGCGGATCGGGGCGCCGCCGCTGAGGCGATACGCCGTCGCTCCCGCGTTGACCGGAGCGTTGGCCCCCTGTTTGCTGGTGGGACCTGCCGGCCGCGACGACCGGAGCCGAAGGCCTACCGATCCATGCCGTTGCCGCACCCGTCCGCCGAACCTCCGATCGCCCGCGATGCCCACGTCCGCGGCGCGGCCGCCGAGGACCGATTCACGGGCGGCCTGCCGGAGATCCGGCGCTTCGCCGACGAGATGACCGCCTGGCGGCACGACCTGCACGCCCATCCCGAGCTGCTCTACGACGTCACGCGCACCGCCGGCTTCGTCGCCGACAAGCTCGCGGCCTTCGGCTGCGACGCGGTCGAGACCGGCATCGGCCGGACCGGCGTCGTCGGCGTGATCCGGGGCAGGGGAAACGGGGCCGGACACGGCGCGGGTCAAGCCGCCGCCCGCACCCTGGGCCTGCGCGCCGACATGGACGCCCTGCCGATCCAGGAGGTGCGCGACCTCGCCTACCGCTCGACCGTGCCGGGCAAGATGCACGCCTGCGGGCACGACGGGCACACCGCGATGCTGCTCGGCGCCGCGAAGTACCTCGCGGCCACCCGCAACTTCGACGGGACGGCGGTGCTGATCTTCCAGCCCGCGGAGGAGGGCGGCGGCGGCGGCGAGGCGATGGTCGAGGACGGGCTGATGGAGCGCTTCGGCATCGATGCGGTCTACGGGATGCACAACATCCCCGGCCTCGCGCTCGGATCCTTCGCGATCCGTCCCGGCCCGATCATGGCCTCGACCGACCGCTTCACCCTGACGATCGAGGGACGCGGCGGCCACGCCGCCCTTCCGCACAACGCGATCGACAGCGTCGTGGTGGCGAGCCACGTGGTGATCGCCCTGCAATCGATCGTGTCGCGCACCATCGACCCGCTGCAATCGGCCGTGGTCTCGGTCTGCGCGCTCGAAGCCGGCGAAGCCTTCAACGTGCTGCCGCAGACGGTGACGATGCGCGGCACCATGCGCGCGCTCTCGACCGCGGTGCGCACGGCGACGAAGGCGCGGATCGTGGCGATCGTCGAGCAGGTCTCGGCCGGGTTCGGCGCGGTCGGCAGCGTCGACTTCGGATCGAGCTACCCCGTGACCGAGAACCACCCGGCGGAAGCCGCCTTCATGGCCGACGTCGCCGCCGGCCTCGTCGGCGAAGCGCGGGTCGACCGCGCCGTCGCGCCGATGATGGCGGCCGAGGACTTCTCCTACATGCTCGGCCGGCGCCCCGGCGCCTACCTGTTCCTCGGCAACGGCGACAGCGCCGCGCTCCACCACCCGCACTACGATTTCTGCGACGCCGCCGCCCCGCTCGGCGCCTCGCTCTGGGCACGGCTGATCGAGACGGGGCTGCCGCTGGCGGGATGAGACGTGGACGCGCAAGCGTCTCCGGGTCGCGGCTGTCGACGCGGGATGACGAGAGCGCCGCCATTGCTCGATCATCGCGGTCGCGGCGACCGTCGCCGACACGCGCGCTGGTGGAAACCTCGGCGCGCAGGCGCGTGCAGCCTCGTGATCACGCGGCGTAAGGATGTCGGGCATGCGGCAAGCCTGCATCGCGGGCGTCGTCCAGGTTCGCGAGCGGACCGTCGACCGCTACGGCCATCCGGTCGGCGACGAGACTTGACGCTGTTCGCCGAGACCGTACGCGAGGGGACGGGGTCCGATGCGCTCCTCGTCCGTCCCGGCGGCGAGGCGTTCGCCGCGCTCCTGCCCGGCTGCGACCGGCAGCCGGCGCTCAGCCGCGACGCGGCGATCGCGCGCCGGTTCGCTGCGGCGCCGGCGGGGGCGGACGGCCTCGCGATCCACGCCACCGTCAGCGGCGGGCTCGCGGCCCCGGAGGGCCGCGGTCTCGCCGAGAGGCTCGCGAGCGCCGACGGCGCGCTGTACCGGGCAAAAGTCCTCGGTGGGAACCGCATCGAGGCCGCCGGCCCGGAGGCGCTGGCCGCCGCGGCCTAGCGGCCCGGCTCCGGCCCGCGACGAGCCCGGCAGGCGAGCCGACGACGACGTGGGCCATCTTCCCCCACGAAGATCCCGCGTGTCACGCCGCCGGGTAGCGCTCCTTGAGCAGCGCGTAGACCAGGCGCGCGGTCTGCACCTCACCGCCCTCCGGCCGGCCGGGCTTGGCCGAGGGGTTCCAGCCGTAGAGGTCGAGGTGGACGTGGCGCTTGGTGCTCGGGGCGAAGCGGCGCAGGAACAGCGCGGCGGTGATCGCCCCGGCGAAGGGGCCGCCGGAGACATTGTTGAGGTCGGCCACCTTCGAGGCGAGCAGGCTCGCATAGGGCGCGTGCAGCGGCAGGCGCCAGACCGGATCGGCCGCGGCGCGGCCCGCCGCCTCGAACGCGGCGGCGAACGCGTCGTCCTCGGTGAAGAACGCCGGCAGGTCGGGGCCGAGCGCCACGCGGGCGGCGCCGGTGAGCGTCGCGAAGTCGATCAGCAGCTCGGGCGCGTCAGCATCGGCGAGCGCCAGCGCGTCGGCGAGGATCAGCCGGCCCTCGGCATCGGTGTTGCCGATCTCGACGGTGAGACCGGCGCGGCTGCGGATCACGTCGCCGGGGCGGAAAGCCTCGCCGGAGATCGCGTTCTCCACAGCCGGGATGAGCAGGCGCAGCCGCAGGCGCAGGCCGGCGCCCATCGCCATGTCGGCGGCGGCGAGGGCTGCGGCTGCGCCGCCCATATCCTTCTTCATCAGCAGCATGCCGGCCGACGGCTTGATGTCGAGGCCGCCGGTGTCGAAGGCGACGCCCTTGCCGACCAGCGTCACCCGCGGCGCGTCGGCCGGCCCCCAGGTGAGGTCGATCAGCCGGGGCGGCCGGGTCGAGGCGGCGCCGACCGCATGGACCAGCGGGAAATCGCGCTCGAGCTCGGCGCCGGCGATCACCGTGATCGTCGCCCCGTGCCGCTCGGCCAGCGCACGCGCCGCCGCCTCGATCTCGGCCGGGCCGAGGTCGTTGGCCGGCGTGTTGACGAGGTCGCGCCCGAGCGCGACCGCGGCGGCGATGCGATCGGTGTCGGCGGCGTCGATTCCCTCCGGCGCGACGAGGCAGGGGCGCTCCGGCCCGGCGGGGCGGTAGCGCGAGAAGCGATAGGATCCGAGCAGCCAGGCGAGCGCCGCCTCGGCCGGCGCCTCGGCATCCGCGAAGGCGTAGGTGCCGGGCGGCAGCAGGCCGGGGAGCTTGCCGGCGAGAAGCCGATCGTGGCCGGCCGCGTCGGTCTCGCCGAGGCCGAACAGCACGCGGGCGAGCGTCCCGTCGGCGGCGGGCAGCAACGCCACCTGCCCGGGCTTGGCCGCGAAGCCGATCGCCCCCGCATAGGTCCGCTGCGCGGCGTCGAGGCCGGCTTCGATCCTCGGCCACCCGTCCTTCGCGACCAGGGAGATCGGGATGCCGGAGGTTCCGGCCGGCAACAGGGGCGGAAGGGACGGTGCGGTGTCTGTCATGCGGTCCTGGCCGGGCCGGGCGCTTAACCCCGGGTTAGGGTTAACGCTCTATCACCGTCCCGTCCGGCACGGGAAGAACCTCCTGCCGGACCTCGACGGAGCATTCCATGATCGCGGCCCTCCGGCCGAATACGGCCCCGTTCGCCCGGGGTTCGGCCCCCCGCCTGGTCGCCGCCTGCCTGGTCACCCTCGTGGCCGCCGGGTGCCAGTCGCGCTCGCCCGAGACCACCGGCTCGATCGACGCCCCGCGCATCGCGGCCGGGCAGGTCGAGTCGCTCGCCGAATCCTACGCCGCCAACCCGAACGATCTCGGCATCGCGATGCGCTACGCGCAGGCGCTTCGGGCCACCGACCAGCGTGCCCAGGCGAGCGCGGTGCTGCAGCAGGCCGCCCTACGGAACCCGCGCAACACGGCGGTGCTCGGCGCCTACGGCAAGTCCCTGGTCGAGGTCGGGCGGCTGCAGGAGGCGCAGGACGTGCTGCAGAACGCCCATTCCCCGGCGCAGCCCGACTGGCGCATCCTGTCGGCGCAGGGCTCCGTCTCCGACCAGCTCGGCGATCACGCCCGCGCGCAGAGCTTCTACGAAGCGGCCCTCAAGATCCGCCCCGACGAGCCCTCCGTCCTGTCCAATCTCGGTTTGTCCTACGCGCTGGCGCGCCAGCTCGACCGCGCCGAGGAGACGATGCGCGTGGCGGTCTCGCGGCCCGGCGCCGACGCGCGGGTGCGCGGCAACCTCGCCCTGGTGCTCGGCCTGAAGGGCCGGTTCGACGAGGCCGAGGCGATCCTGCGGCGCGACCTGCCGCCCGCGGAGGTCGCCGCCAACCTCGCCTCGCTGCGCAGCCTCGCCGCCCAGTCGAGCCGCGCCGCGGCCGCCTCGGCCCGCAAGCCGGCCGATCGCGGCTAGAGCATCTTCAAGCGAGGTGGATCCCGGCTCGCGTGAAGACAATGCGATCTCTCGACAAGATAGAGCGTTTTTCGTGATCCGGGGATCACCAAAAATCCTCTAGGACGCGTCGTCCGGTCGGCGGTGCGCCCCGCGTTCGAGCGCCTTGAGCGCACCGCGGAAGGTGCGCACGTCCTGGTCGGTCAGGCTCATGCGGTGGAGTCGGTCGCGCATGTTGCGGGCGATGATCTCGCGCTTCTGCGGCGGGTAGAATCCGGCGCGCGCGAGCGTCGCCTCGAGGATGTCGAACAAGGAGAGCAGCGCCTCGCGGGTCGCCTGCGGCGCCCGGATCTCGCCGGTGAAGCGCGGCCGGGCGAGGCCCGCCGCGCGCCGCCACTCGTAGCCGACCAGCAGCACGGCCTGGGCGAGGTTGAGCGACGGGAATGCCTCGGCGACGGGAAAGGTGACGATGGCATCGGCCAGCGAGACCTCGTCGTTCAGGAGCCCGACGCGCTCGCGGCCGAACATCACCCCGACCTTCTCGGCGTTCGCGCCGCGCTCGGCCGCCTCCGTCATCGCGGCGTCGGGCAGCAGCACGCGCTTCATCTGCCCGCGCTCCCGCGCGGTGGTCGCGAGCAGCATGGTGAGGTCGGCGACGGCGTCTGGAAGCGTCGCGAAGACCTTGGCGGCGTCGAGCACGTGCGTCGCGCCGGAGGCGGCCTCGCGCGCGCCCTTCTTCGGCCAGCCGTTGCGCGGTGCAACGAGCCGCAGCTCCGACAGCCCGAAATTCGCCATGGCGCGGGCGGTCATGCCGATGTTCTCGGCCAGCTGCGGTTCGACGAGGATGACGACGGGGGCGCTCATGCGCGGCGCTCTCGCATGGACGTCCGCCGTGCGGAAGGGCCGCCGGCCGGACCGGAGGGTCTCGGCCGCAAGGATCAGATCTTCCCGTCGAGGCCCATCTGATAATACTTGTGCACGATCTTGTCCTGGTTCTCCAGCAGCCAGTCGATCGAGGGCTCGTTGGTCATCGCCTTGCGGATCGCCTCCGTCATGCCGCGGCGCTGGATGTCGAACAACGCTTTGTGGTCGACGGTCTCGGCCTGGATCACGCCGGGGCTGAGCCAGACCGAGCAGATGATGCCGAGGTCGTTGGCCTTCTCCTTGGGGATGTAGCCGGCGCGGACCGCGTCGAGCACGCCGTTGGCGATGGCGAATTGCACCGTGCCCATCAGGATCGAGGTGTACTTCGATTCCGTGACGCTGACCTTGGAGACGCACAGCGTCACCGGCCGCACCATGATGTCGGTGTTCAGCAGCGCGAAGACGCGGGAATGGCCGACGACCTGGTCGCCGGTCAGCGTGGCCAGCGCGGTGCCGACCGGCCCGTCGAGCTCGCCGATGATCACCTCCGGCTCGGATGCGGTGTTCGGCGGCCCGCCGGCGACCAGCGCCTCGCCGGCCCGCAGGATGATGCGCTCGCTCATGGTTGCTCCTCACGCGTGATGGATGCGCGCTGATCCCAGCCGGACGGCCGGATGTCCACCCCTAAGCGCCGCACGGCCGAGCTTGCATGACAGCCCCGGCGGCCTGTCCGCGCCCCCGGCTTTCGCCCGGGAAACGCCCGCGCTATGACCCGCCCCGCGGCCGCACGGCATTTGCATGGGGCCCGCCCGGATTACCACGGAAGGCAGCGGCTCATGGACAAGATCAAGGTGGCGAAGCCCGTCGTCGAGCTCGACGGCGACGAGATGACTCGGATCATCTGGTCCGAGATCAAGAACAAGCTGATCCACCCCTATCTCGACCTGGACCTCGACTATTACGACCTCGGCGTCGAACATCGCGATGCCACGAACGACAAGGTGACGGTCGACGCGGCCGAGGCGATCAAGCGCCACGGCGTCGGCGTGAAGTGCGCCACCATCACCCCCGACGAGCAGCGCGTCGAGGAGTTCAAGCTCAAGGAGATGTGGCGCTCGCCCAACGGCACGATCCGCAACATCCTCGGCGGCGTCATCTTCCGCGAGCCGATCATCTGCAAGAACGTGCCCCGCCTCGTGCCGGGCTGGACCCAGCCCTTCGTCATCGGCCGCCACGCCTACGGCGACCAGTACCGCGCCACCGACTTCAAGGTGCCGGGCAAGGGCCGCCTGACGATCAAGTTCGAGGGCGACGACGGCACCGTGATCGAGAAGGAGGTGTTCAAGTTCCCGGCCGCCGGCGTCGCGATGTCGATGTACAACCTCGACGACTCGATCCGCGACTTCGCCCGCGCCTCGCTGAACTACGGCCTCGTGCGCAAGTACCCGGTCTACCTGTCGACCAAGAACACCATCCTCAAGGCCTATGACGGCCGCTTCAAGGACCTGTTCCAGGAGGTGTTCGACGCCGAGTTCAAGGGCAAGTTCCAGGCGCTCGGCATCACCTACGAGCACCGGCTGATCGACGACATGGTCGCCTCGTGCCTGAAGTGGTCCGGCGGCTACGTCTGGGCCTGCAAGAACTACGACGGCGACGTGCAGTCCGACACGGCGGCGCAGGGCTTCGGCTCGCTCGGCCTGATGACCTCGGTGCTGATGACGCCGGACGGCCAGACCGTCGAGGCCGAGGCCGCGCACGGCACGGTGACGCGCCACTACCGCGAGCACCAGAAGGGCAAGGAGACCTCGACCAACTCTATCGCCTCGATCTTCGCCTGGACCCGCGGCCTCGCCCACCGGGCCAAGCTCGACGGCAACGCCGAGCTCGCCAAGTTCGCGACGACGATCGAGACCGTCTGCGTCGACACCGTCGAGGCGGGCTACATGACCAAGGATCTCGCCCTTCTGGTCGGGCCCGAGCAGAAGTGGCTCTCCACCACCGGCTTCCTCGACAAGGTCGACGAGAACCTCAAGGCGGCGATGGCGGCCTGAGGCCCTATCGTGCCGGGCGGACGGCTCCGCCCGGCATGTCGCGCAACCGATCCGGGAAGCGGCCATCGCGCAGGAAGGCGAGGGCCGCTTCCGCCACGTCGGGATGGTTCATCAGTATTCCTTACCAAGCGACGCAGCGATGGTCGCACTCGGTCCTCGGCGCCGGCATCCTCGCCGGCTTCCCGGTGGTCGACATCAAGGTCGAGCTGATCGACGGCGCCTACAACGACGTCGACTCCTCGGCGCTGGCCTTCGAGATCGCGTCCCGGGCGGCGCTGCGCGAGGCCCTGCAGAAGGGCGGCTCCGTGCTGCTCGAGCCGGTGATGAAGGTCGAGGTCGTCTCGCCGGAGGAGTATACCGGCTCGGCGATCTCAACTCCCGCCGCGGCCAGATCCAGGGCCAGGACATGCGCGGCAACGCGAACGTCATCAACGCCATGGTGCCGCTCTCTGGCATGATCGGATATGATCGACGGCTGCACTCGCTGGCTGGCGGTCGCGCTACGGTGGCCATGAGCTTCAGTCACTATGCTCCGGCATCATCGCCTGGTTGGGCTATCCCCTCCGGCGGCGCCAGCGATGGCGTTGCGAGCATAAGGCTCAATTCGAGCGGCGCACGGCGATTGCGCCCTCGTCATGACGATAATGGTCGGTGCTGATGCCGCCCGACAGCCAGACCGTCGGTCGGGGCCGACGCCGAACACGGCACCGTGACGCTTCTCCACTGCGAGCACCGGAAGGGCGAGAAGGCCTCGGCCAACGCGATCACCTCGGATCTTCGCTTGGACGGGAACCGTCGCGTACCGGGACAAGCTGGACGGCGAAGCGGCGATGGCGCTTACCGTGCCGGGCCAATGACGTCGTCCGGCAGATCATGCAGATGGTCCGGGAAGCGGCCGTCCCTCAGGAAGGCGCCCGTCGCCTCGAACACGTCCGGATGGTTCATCAGCAGCGTATGCGCGGCATCCACGACAATCCAGTCGTGCGGTCCGGCGATGCGCGTGCGGGCGAGACCGACCAAGCCGTCGTGCGGGCCAGCAATGACACGTCCCGTGAACGGCAACCAAGCCCGCGTGCCGGCGATGATCCCGATTGAACAGGGTGGGATCGGCAGCTTGTCGGGCACGCCTGATCTCAGGTCGGCGAGTGCCGGACCAAGCATCGCCCGCGCGAGACGATACTGGAACAGGTGATCGGCCACTTCGCTGCCTCTGTTCGGCGGCGCCAACATCACGATAGCCCGAGAGTCATTCGGATCCGTCGCGAGGCAGCGCGCCACGAGTCCGCCCATCGAGTGGGTGACGAACGCGATGGCTCGACCGGTACGCTGCCGGAAAGCCTCGACCACAGGCTCGAGGCCCGTCGCACACGCATGAACCCCGCGGCTCTGCGAGGGATAGCCCGGGATGAGCGTTTGATGGCCCAGCGCTTCGAGGCGCCGCGCCAGCCGGGCCATGCTCCTCGGCGTCCGCCCAAGCCCGTGAAGCAGCACGATGGGGGTCAGTGACGACATCGCATCGCCTCGATCACCGCTCCTCGATTGCCAACCCGAATTGAATGCGGCGCCGGACCGGCTCGTGCGCGGATGACAGGCATACCCCGCCCGGCCCTCGATTCTGCGCCCGAGAGCGTTTAACGCGGCGTCAAACGACGCGCGAACGCTCGAGGCTCCCCGATGATCTCCTCCCCCCTGATGACCGTGATGGTCGATGCCGTGCGCAAGGCCTCGCGGGGGCTGCGGCGCGACTACGGCGAGATCGAGAACCTTCAGGTCTCGCGAAAAGGCCCCGGCGACTTCGTCTCGGCGGCCGACCGCAAGGCCGAGGAGGTGCTGCGCGACGCGCTGACGAAGGCGCGGCCGGGCTACGGCATGGTTCTGGAGGAATCCGGCATCGTCGAGGGCACCGACAAGAGCCACGTCTGGCACGTCGATCCGCTCGACGGCACCTCGAACTTCCTGCACGGCATCCCGCACTTCGCGATCTCGGTCGGGCTCGAGCGCGAGGGCCAGGTGGTCGCCGGCGTGATCTACGATCCGGTCAAGGACGAGCTGTTCGTGGCCGAGCGCGGCAAGGGCGCCTACCTCAACAACCGGCGCCTGCGCGTCTCGGGCCGGGTCGACATGGCCGACGCGCTGAGCGCCTACGGCACGCCCTATCTCGGCCGCGGCAACCATCCCCGCCTGCTGCGCGAGGTCGCCGCGGTGATGGCGGTCTCCGGCGGCACCCGCCGGATGGGCTCGGCGGCCCTCGACCTCGCCTACGTCGCCTGCGGCCGCCTCGACCTGTACTGGGAGCGCGACCTGCAGACTTGGGACATCGCCGCCGGCATCATCCTGGTGCGCGAGGCCGGCGGCTTCGTCACCTCGGCCGACGGCGCCTCGGAGCCCCTCGCCGCGAAGTCGGTGGCCTGCGGCAACGAGGGCCTGCACCGGGAGCTCGTCGCGATCCTGCGCAAGGTCAACGGCTGAGCGCCGAACTGGCCAGGGTGCGCGCCATCTGCTCTAAGCCGCCGATCACCACGAGGAAGGCCCGCCCGGCATGGAACGCCGCCACATCGCCCTGAAGGAATCGATCCGCTCGATCCCCGACTATCCGAAGCCCGGCATCGTGTTCCGGGACATCACCACGCTGCTCAGCGACCCGCGCGCCTTCCGCCGGGCGGTGGACGCGCTGGTGCATCCGTTCGCGGGCGGGCGGATCGATCAGGTCGCCGGCATCGAGGCGCGCGGCTTCATCCTCGGCGGGGCGGTCGCGCACCAGCTCTCGGCGGGCTTCGTGCCGGTGCGCAAGAAGGGCAAGCTGCCCCACAAGACGGTGTCGATCGCCTACACCCTCGAATACGGCACCGACGAGCTGGAGATCCACGTCGACGCGATCAAGCCGGGCGACCGGGTGCTGCTCGTGGACGACCTGATCGCCACCGGCGGGACCGCGACCGCGGCGGTGAACCTGCTCCGCCAGATCGGGGCCGAGGTGGTGGCCGCCTGCTTCGTGATCGACCTGCCCGAGATCGGCGGTGCGCAGAAGCTGCGCGACCTCGACGTGCCCGTGCGGACCCTGATGGAATTCGAGGGCCACTGACGCGCGCGGCGGCATCGGATGCCCGCCAAAACGTTGACTCGGTAAATCCCATCCGCCATAAGCCGCGCAGTCGCGATGGCGCTCCGTTCGGGCGCCGTCCGCACGTGCATTCACAATTCAAAGACGCGTGAAGGTCGGGTGCGGCGTCAGCCGCCCGCGAGCGCGCCTCGACCTTTGGAGGCTTGAAGAGCCATGAAAAGAACCTACCAGCCGAGCCGCCTCGTCCGGAAGCGCCGTCACGGTTTCCGCGCCCGCATGGCGACCGCCGGCGGCCGCAAGGTCATCGCCCGTCGTCGCGCGCACGGCCGCAAGAAGCTCTCGGCCTGAGCGTGACCGTCGCGCCGCCCATCGCGGCGCGGAGGGTGCCCGAGGCGTGAGCGAGGCCGAGCTTCCCATGCCTATGACCGACTTGCCTGCGACCGACTTGCCGACGACGGATCGCGCGGCGATCGCGCGGCTGAGGCGGCGGCCGGACTTCCTGGCGGCGGCCGACGGGCGCCGCTTCCACACCGAGCGCCTGACGGCGCAGGGCCGCGTGCGCGAGGCGTGCGAGACCCGGGACGGCGAATCGATCGCCGGGCTCCATCTCGGCTTCACGATCACCAAGCGGGTCGGCCATGCCACCGAGCGCAACCGCATCCGCCGGCGCCTTCGCGCCGCGGTCGCCGAACTCGGGCCCGAGTTCGGCGCGGTCGCGGCCGACGTCGTGCTGATCGCCCGTCGCCCGGCGATCGACGCCGCGTTCGACACCCTCAAGGACGACCTGCGCCGGGCGATCCCCGCGGTGGCCAAGCCCCGCGGGCCGAGCGAGTGCGCCCGTCCGTTGCGCTCCGGCAAGCCGGGATCCGCGAAGGGCCGCGGCAAGGGGCCGGCGCCATCCCGGGAAGCGACGCCCCAAAGATCCGATCGCGCAGCGGCACCAGCCCGTGCGCCCTCAGCAACCTCGAACGCGTGCGACGGTGGCCCCGATGGGCAATGACAAGACGAATATGTTCGTGGCCATCGCCCTGTCGCTGGTCGTGCTGCTCGGGTGGAACTACTTCGTCGCCGCGCCGCGGGTCGAGCAGCAGCGCCAAGCCAACATCCAGAACCAGGCGGCCCAGCAGAGCCCCGGCGTGACGCCGGACGGCGTGCCCTCGCCGAGCCCGAAGGAGGGCGGCCCGGCCGCCCCCGTCGCCGGCACGCTGCCCAACGCCGCCACCGGCCCGATCGGCCGCACCGAGGCGCTCGCCCGCTCGCCGCGCATCAAGATCGAGACCCCGGCGCTGGCCGGGTCGATCGCGCTCAAGGGCGGCCGCATCGACGACATCGCGCTGAAGAACTACCACGAGACCGTGGACGACAAGAGCCCGGAGATCGTGCTGCTGTCGCCGGCCGGGACGGAAGCGCCGTACTACGCCGAGTTCGGCTGGGTCGCCGCCGCCGCGGGCCCGCTTCCGACCAACGACACCGTCTGGACCGCCGACGGCCAGACGCTCGGCGTGAACATGCCGGTGACGCTGTCGTGGGACAACGGCGCGGGGCTGGTGTTCAAGCGCATCCTCGCCGTCGACGACAAGTACATGTTCACGGTCCGCGACGAGGTCGAGAACAAGGGCGCGAACGCCGTCACGCTCTATCCCTACAGCCTCGTCTCGCGCTGGGGTAAGCCGCACACCCAGGGCTACTACGTGCTGCACGAGGGTATGATCGGCGTGCTCGGCGGCGACGGCCTGCAGGAATACACCTACGACCACCTCGCCAAGGAGCCGGCCTACGGCGGGGCCGCCACCAAGGGCAAGGCCTGGGCGAACGTCACCGGCGGCTTCGTCGGCATCACCGACAAGTACTGGGCCGCGGCCGCGATCCCCGACCAGACGATGTCCTATACCGGCGCGTTCACCGAGCGCACCGACGGCGCGACCAAGATCTACCAGGCGAGCGTGCGCGGCGACGGCCGCAGCATCGAGCCGGGCGCCACCGCCTCGACCACCCAGCGCCTGTTCGCCGGCGCCAAGGAGGTCAACACGATCAACGGCTACGAGAAGAACCTCGGCATCAAGCAGTTCGACCTGATGATCGACTGGGGCTGGTTCCACTTCATCACCAAGCCGATGTTCCGGGCGCTGGACTTCTTCTTCCACCTCTTCGGCAATTTCGGCGTCGCGATCCTGATCGTGACCTTCTGCCTCAAGCTGCTGTTCCTGCCGATCGCCAACCGCTCCTACGTCTCCATGGCCAAGATGAAGGCCGTGCAGCCCGAGATGACCTCCATCCGGGAGCGGTACAAAGACGATAAGATGAAGCAGCAACAGGCGATGATGGAGCTGTACAAGAAGGAGAAGATCAACCCCGTCGCCGGCTGCTGGCCGGTGCTGGTGCAGATCCCGGTCTTCTTTGCGCTGTACAAAGTCCTGTTCATCACCATCGAGATGCGTCACGCGCCGTTCTTCGGCTGGATCCAGGACCTCGCCGCGCCCGATCCGACCAGCATCGTCAACCTGTTCGGCCTGCTGCCGTTCGCGGCGCCGGACTTCGTCCATCTCGGCATCTGGCCGATCATCATGGGCGTGACGATGTTCGTGCAGATGAAGATGAACCCCGCCCCGCCGGACCCGGTGCAGGCGCAGATCTTCACCTTCATGCCGATCGTGTTCACCTTCATGCTCGGCTCGTTCCCGGCCGGCCTGGTGATCTACTGGGCCTGGAACAACACTCTCTCGGTAACGCAGCAATACGTCATCATGCGCCGCAACGGCGTGAAGGTGGAGTTGTGGGACAACCTGCGGAACACGTTCAAGCGCGGCGGCAAGACCGCGCCTGCGAAGAGCTGACGTGACACAGCAGGAGCAGGAAGATGCGGCGCTCGCCGAGAGCGGCCGCCTGCTGTTCGCGGGTGCGGCCGACTTCGTCGCGGCGGCGCCCTCGCTCGGGACGCTGCCGGCGATGGACGGCGTCGAGATCGCCTTCGCCGGCCGCTCGAACGTCGGCAAGTCGAGCCTCGTCAACGCGCTGACCGGGCGCAACACGCTGGCCCGCACCTCGCACACGCCGGGGCGGACCCAGCAGCTCAACTTCTTCCGGATCGGCGAGCGCCTGACGCTGGTCGACATGCCGGGCTACGGCTACGCCGCGGTCGGCAAGGAGAAGGTCGAGGCCTGGACCGACCTGATCCACGCCTACCTCAAGGGCCGCGCCAACCTCGCGCGGGTCTTCATGCTGATCGATTCCCGCCATGGGCTGAAGAGCATCGACACCGACGTGCTCGACGGGCTCGACAAGGCCGCCGTGAGCTACCAGATCGTGCTGACCAAGGGCGACGCCCTGAAGAAGCCCGAGATCGACGCGCGCATCGCCGGCATCCAGGCCGCGCTCGCCCGGCGTCCGGCGGCCTATCCGCAGATCCTGCTGACCTCAAGCCGCGACGACCGCGGCGTGCCCGAGCTGCGCGCCGCCGTGGCCCGGCTGATGGCCGAGCGCGGCACCTGATGCTTGCCGTCAGGGATCGTGCCCTCGTCGCCCTGGCGTGCCTCGCCGGCGGGCTCG
This sequence comes from Methylobacterium sp. E-016, assembly GCF_022829745.1. Classification (NCBI taxonomy): domain Bacteria; kingdom Pseudomonadati; phylum Pseudomonadota; class Alphaproteobacteria; order Hyphomicrobiales; family Methylobacteriaceae; genus Methylobacterium; species Methylobacterium sp. E-016. Next base: position 62,756 of record NZ_JAKSYF010000113.1, on the reverse strand, counting down.
GCGTCGCGGCCAGCGCCGCGGCCGCCCACATCCCGGGGGCGGACAGCCTCAAGACCGCGGCGCAGTTCCTGCTGTTCCATGCCCCCGCGATCCTGGCCCTCGCCGGACTCGCCGCCGCCGGCCTGACCCATGCGATCGCCACCCGGATCGCCGCCTGGGCGCTTGTGCTGGGCCTCGCGCTGTTCTCCGGTGACCTCGCGCTTCGCGCGCTTGCCGGGCAGCCGCTGTTTCCGATGGCCGCGCCGTCGGGCGGCATCCTGTTGATGGCGGGCTGGACCCTGGGGGCGATCGCGGCGTTCATCCCGGCCAGGCGTTGAGCCCCTGCCGGGACAAGCGCGGCTTCGACGACCGCTCTCTACGCCAACGGTGACGACGAGGCCCGATGTCGGGATCCGAGAAACAGAAGATGCTCGCGGGCGAGCTCTACCGCGCGGGCGATCCCGAGCTTCGACGGGATGCCGCCGCCAACATGGCATGGCTCGCGCACTACAACACCACGCTGGCGCTGCCGTCGGCCGAGCGGCACGCGCTGCTGGCCGCCCATCTCGGCGGCGTCGGCCCGAAGGCGGTGATCCGGCCGCCATTCCATTGCGACTACGGCTACAACATCACGCTCGGCCCGGAGGCGTTCCTCAACTTCGGCTGCGTGATCCTCGACGTGGTCGCGGTGACGATCGGTGCGTGCACGCAGATCGGGCCGGGCGTCCAGATCCTCACCGCGGACCACCCGCGCGATCCCGAGGCGCGCCGGTCCGGCCTCGAGTTCGGTCGCCCGATCGCGATCGGCGCCAACGTCTGGATCGGCGGGGCCGCCCTGATCCTGCCGGGCGTGACGGTGGGCGACGACGCGATCATCGGTGCCGGCGCCGTCGTGACGCGGGACGTGCCGGCCGGCGCGACGGCGGTCGGCAACCCGGCGCGGGTCGTGACTCTCCGATGATCGGGGGTTTGGGACGACTCGGCCGATCGCTTCGCATGGCGCAGGTCGGAGCCGGTCAGTCCGCCCGGACCTGCAAAAACCTCAGCGCCGGCCCCTGCGCATCCGAGAACACGCCCGCGGTCAACGCTCCGCCATAGACGGCGCCCGTGTCGAGGTTGGTCCGGAACGGGCGAACCTCCGGGTTGCCGCCGGTCTGCGGCGTGTGGCCGTGGACGACGTGGCGGCCGAAATCGTGATCCTCGGCGAGGAACGGCTCGCGGATCCAGAGGCGGTCCTGCACCTCGGCGGTCTCCGGGTCGGACCCCGGCCTGAAGCCGGCATGGACGAACCAGCGGCGGGCATCCGCGTGGACGGTCTGCAGCCCTTCGATCCAGTCGAGCACGTCGCCGGGGATCGCGGCCGCCTCGTCCACGCCGAACGAGGCCAGCGTCTCCGCGCCGCCGTTGCGCAGCCACAGCGCGTCGGCCCCCGGGGTCGTCAGTGCGGAGAGCAGCATCGCCTCGTGGTTGCCCATCAGGCAGGCGACGCGCCCGGGATCGCTCCAGTGCAGGCGGCTGACCGTCTGCAGCACCCGCGCGCTGTCCGGGCCACGGTCGATGTAGTCGCCCAGGAAGACGAGGCGATAGGGCTCGCCCGCCGCATGGGCCTCGATGCGGGCGAGCAGGGCGTCGAGCAGGTCGGCGCAGCCGTGGATGTCGCCGATGGCGTAGGTCAGCATGTCAGCCGGATCGTTCCGTCGGTAGAAGGCCAGAAGCGCCGCGGACGGCGCGCGCGTCGCCGACGGCCAGAATGCACGGTTTGCCGCCCCGCACCACTCCGCCTGCCGGCGTCGCATTTCTCTCTACGCTGAGATCGCGGATGCCACGAAGCTCCCGATGTCATGGGCTTTCCAATAATCATGATGTCGTGCGAAGTGATTGCGGTTTCGATTCGGAGACTCAAGATGAAACGCGTAATTGCATTTCTTCTGGCGACTTTTTACCTTGGCGTGTCTTCACATATCGCCTACGCACAATTCCTGACTGACCAGGAGCGCGTCGTCACGTCCGGCCAGAGCCAGAAGATCGCTTGGCGCATTTACCTCGATCCGGCCTGCCACTCGATGGGCGCCGGGTCGCTCGGCCTCATCGATCCGCCGCGGCTCGGCAGCGTCACGGTCCGTCAGGGCCGGGAATATCCGAGCTTCGGCTTCTACAATCCGCGATCGCTGTGCAACACGCGGAAGGTGCCGGCGACGCAGCTGATCTACAGCACCGCCCCGGGAACGGTCGGTGAGGACAGCTTCACGGTCGAGTACATCGGGCCGCTCGGCAATCCGTTGCGGCAGCGATACCACGTCGTCGTGCGCTGAGCGCAGCGTTTCACGAGAACTGCGGCGCACCGGTTCGAAACCGATGCGCCGCGCGAGGTCAGTTCAGCGTCACGTTGGCCGGCCGCCGCCGCGGCGCTGTCGCGGTGCCGGCGATGACGAGGCCGTCCGGCCCCACCGCCACCGGCACGCTCTCGCCGTCGTGGATCTTGCCCGACAGCAGCAGCTCCGCCAGCGGGTCCTGCACCGTCTTCTGGATCACCCGCTTCAACGGCCGCGCCCCGTAGGCCGGGTCGTAGCCGCGGTCGGCGAGCCAGGCGCGCGCCTCGGCGTCGACGTCGAGGACGATCTTGCGCTCCTCCAGCAGCTTCTGGAGGCGGACGAGCTGGATGTCGACGATGGCGCCCATCTCCGCCCGCTTGAGCCGGTGGAACAGGATGATCTCGTCGATCCGGTTCAGGAACTCCGGCCGGAAGTGGCTTCGCACCACGCCCATCACGTCGTCCCGCACCGCGTCGGTGTCCTCGCCCTCGCTCTGCGCCACCAGATACTCGGCCCCGAGGTTCGAGGTCATGATCAGCAGCGTGTTGCGGAAGTCGACCGTCCGCCCCTGCCCGTCGGTCAGGCGCCCGTCGTCGAGAACCTGCAGCAGGACGTTGAACACGTCCGGATGCGCCTTCTCGATCTCGTCGAACAGCACGACCTGATACGGCCGGCGCCGCACCGCCTCGGTCAGCGCGCCGCCCTCCTCGTAGCCGACATAGCCGGGGGGCGCGCCGATCAGCCGGGCCACGGAGTGCTTCTCCATGTATTCCGACATGTCGATGCGCACCAACGCGGTGTCGTCATCGAACAGGAAGCTGGCGAGCGCCTTTGTCAGCTCGGTCTTGCCGACGCCGGTCGGCCCGAGGAACATGAACGAGCCGATCGGCCGGTTCGGGTCCTGCAGGCCGGCGCGCGCGCGGCGCACCGCGGTCGAGACCGCTTCCACCGCTTCGCGCTGGCCGACGACGCGCCTGCCGATCGCGTCCTCCATCGCGAGCAGCTTGTCGCGCTCGCCCTCCAGCATCTTGTCCACCGGCACGCCGGTCCAGCGCGAGACCACGCCCGCGATGTGGGCCGGCGTCACCGCCTCCTCGACCATGCCGTCGCGCGCGACCGCGCTCTCGGCCGCGGCCTCGATCTCGGCGAGCCGCTTCTCCAGCCCCGGGATCACGCCGTAGGCAAGCTCGCCCGCGCGCTGGTACTGACCCTGGCGCTGGGCGGAGGCCAGCTCGTTGCGCGCCTCGTCGAGCTTCTTCTTGAGCTCGGCGGCGGCGCCGAGCTTGTCCTTCTCCGCCTTCCAGCGCGAGGTAATGGTGGCGGACTGCTCCTCGAGGTCGGCAAGCTCCTTCTCGAGCCGGGCCAGACGGTCGCGGGAGGCCGAATCGGTTTCCTTCTTCAGCGCCTCGCCCTCGATCTTCAGGCGCACGATCTCGCGGTCGAGGTTGTCCAGCTCCTCGGGCTTCGAATCGACCTGCATGCGCAGGCGCGAGCCGGCCTCGTCCATGAGGTCGATCGCCTTGTCGGGCAGGAAGCGGTCGGTGATGTAGCGGTTCGACAGCGTCGCGGCCGCGACCAAGGCGGAATCCTGGATGCGGACGCCGTGGTGCTGCTCGTACTTCTCCTTGATCCCGCGCAGGATCGAGACCGTATCTTCCACGGTGGGCTCCGAGACGAAGACCGGCTGGAAGCGGCGGGCCAGCGCGGCGTCCTTCTCGACATGCTTGCGGTACTCGTCGAGCGTGGTCGCCCCGACGCAGTGCAGCTCGCCGCGGGCCAGCGCCGGCTTCAGCAGGTTCGAGGCGTCCATCGCCCCGTCGGCCTTTCCGGCGCCGACCAGGGTATGCATCTCGTCGATGAACAGGATGATGCCGCCCGCGGCCGCGGTGACCTCGGAAAGCACGGCCTTCAGCCGCTCCTCGAACTCGCCGCGGAACTTCGCCCCGGCGATGAGCGCGCCGAGGTCGAGGGCGAGAAGGCTCTTCTCCTTCAGGCTCTCGGGCACGTCGCCGTTGACGATGCGCAGGGCCAGCCCCTCGACGATCGCCGTCTTGCCGACGCCGGGCTCGCCGATGAGGACCGGATTGTTCTTGGTGCGCCGGGACAGGACCTGGATCGTGCGGCGGATCTCCTCGTCGCGGCCGATCACCGGGTCGAGCTTGCCCTCGCGCGCGGCTTCGGTGAGGTCGCGGGCGTACTTCTTCAGGGCGTCGTAGGCGTTCTCGGCCGAAGCGTTGTCGGCCGTCCGGCCCTTGCGCAGGGCGTTGATCGCGCCGTTGAGCGAAGCCGGCGTCACGCCGGCGGAGACGAGCGCCTTGCCGGCCTCGGTGTCCTTCTCGACGGCGAGCGCGAGCAGGAGGCGCTCCACGGTGACGTAGGAATCGCCGGCCTTCTCGGCAGCCTTCTCGGCGGTGTCGAACAGGCGCATCAGGTCGCGCGTCGCCTGCGGCTGGCTCGCGTTGCCGGAGACCTTCGGCTGCTTGGCGAGCCACGCCTCGATCTGCGCCAGGGCGACGCGCGACTGGCCGCCGGCCCGGTCGATCAGGCCCGCGCACAGGCCCTCGGGATCGTCGAGCAGCACCTTGAGCAGGTGGCCCGGCTGCAATTGGGGATGGCCCTCGCGCATCGCGAGGTTCTGCGCAGCCTGGACGAAGCCGCGGGCGCGCTCGGTGTATTTCTCGAAATTCATGCGTTCTTGTTTCCTACCGCTTCGGCCTCCGCCGCCCTGGAAGGCGCGATGTCGGCCCGAGACGCCGCCTCCCGACGAGGAACCGCCGCGGAAGGCCCCGGCGCCGATGGCCGCCGGTACCGAGGATGTGGTGTTGCAATTGCGCACCACAAGAGGGGGCAGACCCCTTGCATCGATGTGAAGATCCGGGCCACGGTGCGGGCATGACCGCGACGCTCTCCGCCCTCTACCGCTACCCCGTGAAGGGGTTCAGCCCCGAGCCGCTGGAACGGGCGGACCTCGAGACGTCGGGCTACTTCCCGGGCGATCGGCTTTACGCAGTCGAGAACGGCGATTCGGGCTTCGATCCGAACGCACCGCGTCATCAGCCCAAGACGAAGTACCTGATGCTGATGCGCGACGAGGCGCTGGCGCGCCTGCGCACCCGATACGACGACGCCACCGCGACGCTCACCGTCGAGGCCGAAGGCGAGACCGTCAACGCCAAGCTCGACACCGAAGAGGGCCGGGCGACGCTCGAGGACCTGTTGCGGCGCCTGCTGCCCCACGCCCTGCGCGGCGCACCGCGGGTGCTGGCGGCGGCGGCGCAGACCGGATACCGCTTCACCGATTCCAAGATCGGCTTCGTTTCGCTGATCAACCTCGCCAGCGTGCGCGCGATCGAGGATTACGTCGGCGCGCCCGTCGATCCGCTGCGCTTTCGCGGCAACCTCTTCGTGGAAGGGCTCGCCCCCTGGGCCGAGCTGGAGATGGTCGGCCGCGTGCTCGAGGCGCCGAGCGGGCTGCGCCTCAAGCTGACCCAGCGCACCGTGCGCTGCGCGGCGACCAACGTCGACCCGGTCAGCGGCGTGCGCGACCTCGACATCCCCTGGGCGATCGATGCGCGTCTCGGCCACCGCGATTGCGGCGTCTATGCCGAGGTGATCGCCGGCGGGACCCTCGCGGTCGGCGACACCCTGACGGCGGTCGGCTGAGCCGCGCTCAGGACGCCCGGCGCACGACGACCACCAGGTCGGCTTCGGTACGCCGATGCTCGCACGAGACCTTGAGGTAGCGATGGTCGCCGCCGGGCAGCCCGGCCGCGGCGGCCATGGTCTGGGCGTGCATGATGCACTCCATCGGCGTGCGCGCCGGCGAGACGATCACGTCGAGCGCGGTCTCGCGGGAGCAATCCTGGGCCAGCAGCGTCCCGGCGCAGACGAGGGCAACGGATAACAATTCGGACATGACGGACCCCGTGTTCGAGCGATCGACAGGTCCGCGGGGTGCTCAGGCGTTCGAGCCACCGCGTGTTTCTTGTCCGGGCGTTCCTCGTCGTGACGTTTCTCTTGATGACGCTGTGGGGTTTGCAGATGTCGTGCCAGCTCGGCGAGGCCGGCCGCACCTGTGATCTTGCTGCATCAGCCCCGCGCGGCGAGCCAGACCGGCTCGGGCTCGGGGATCGGCATCAGCGCCGCGACCGCGTCGAGATCGACGATGTAGTTGTCGGTCAGCAGGCGCCACATCTCGGCCGAAGAGGCGGCCTCGCCCTTCAGGCCATCGACCGCCCGCGCGAGCAGGCCGGTATGGGTGAGGGTGGGGCGGGTCAGGAGCGGGTCGGAATGGAGCATCGTCGGCGGTCCCTGGAAGACCTCGTCAACGTTGCAGGTCGTGGTTAAAGGACCGTAAAGCCGACAATCCTCGAATGCTCGGGACAGCCGATCGCCATCGCGTTCGCCGAGGTTCGGAAGCACTCTTCGTCACCGAAAACCGACCGCCCGACCCTAGACTTGTTGATCGACGATCTACAGTCGCTCGATTCAGATCGCGTTGCTTGTATCGATCACTGAAACGGAAAACGCCCGGGCTTCGAACCCGGGCGTCATCGGTCTCGATCGATCGGATCGTCAGCTGCGCTTGGCCAGGAGCTGCTCGATCAGCGAGCCGCCCTTCTCGATGGCGGCGAGCTCCTCGGCGACCGCGGCGACCGTCTCGCGGATCTGCTCGGGCGTGTGCTCCGAGGTCATGAAGAAGCGCAGGCGCGAGGCGCGCTCGGGCACGGCCGGGTGGATGATCGGCTGCACGTTGATCCCGCGCTTGTACAGCCGATCGGACAATGTCACCGACTTCAGCGAATCGCCGACGATCACAGGGATCACCGCGAGCCCCATGCTGGTCCCGGTATCGAGCCCGCGCTTCTTCGCGCAGGCGAGGAACAGGGCGCCGTTCTGGCGCAGGCGCTCGACCCGCTCCGGCTCGTCGTGCATCACCGCGAGCGCGGCCTCGGCGGCGGCCGCGAGCGGCGGGGACATGCCGACGCTGTAGACGAAGCCACCGGCCGTGCACTTCAGGTACTCGATCAGCGTCGAGGCGCCGCAGATGTAGCCGCCGCAGGCCGAGAGCGTCTTCGAGAAGGTGCCCATCCAGATGTCGACCCGCTTCGGGTCGATGCCGGCATGCTCGAACAGCCCGGCGCCGGTTCGGCCGAGCACGCCGAGCCCGTGGGCGTCGTCGACCATCAGCCAGGCGTTGTAGCGCTCCTTGAGGGCGATGAAGCCGGCGAGGTCCGGCGCGTCGCCGTCCATGCTGTAGAGGCCCTCGATCACGATCAGGGCCCGGCGGTGCTCGTGCCGGGTCGCCTGAAGCAGGGTTTCGAGCGCGTCGAGGTCGTTGTGGGCGAAGGAGCGGCGCTGGGCGCCGGACAGCTGCGCGCCGGTGACGATGCTGTTGTGGATCAGGTTGTCGTGGAAGATCACGTCGCCCGGCTCGAGCAGCGCCCCGATCGTCGTGACGTTGGTGGCGTGCCCACTCACCATCACCACGCAGGCCTCGGTCTGGTAATGCGCCGCCAGCGCCTTCTCCAGGCTGAGGTGGCCCGGCCGCTCGCCGGCCACGACGCGGCTCGCCGACGACGAGGTGCCGAACTCGGCGATCGCCGCGCGGGCGGCATCCGAGATGCGCGGGTGGCCGTTGAGGCCGAGGTAGTCATAGGACGAGAAGTTGACGAAGGACCGCCCGGCGATGCGGGTGGTCGCGCCGGCCTTGGTCTCGTGGACGTGGAAGAACGGGTTGTCGAGACCGATCAGCTCGGCGGCCGAGCGCTGCAGCCGCAGCTCGCGGTAGCCGGGCAGGCTCGCGAAATCCTGCACCGAGGGATCGCCGACCTTCTCCGGCGCGCGGAGCGCGGTCGGCCGGGGCGCGTTGCGTCCCAGCCGGTTCGTCACGAAGCCCGCGAGCGCGGCGCGCCCCCCATCCGGCCGTGGCGATTGCGTCATGACAGGATCTCTTTGCTCTCGAGGCTCTTCTTCTCGACGAGATCCTGGAACGGCTGGAGCACCGCCGCATCGACCTCGCTGCCGACGTGCCTCGAAGCGAGGCTCAGGGCGACCCCGGCGGCCTCGTCCATCGGCGCCGAAACCGCCTGAATTAAGGACTCCGACAGCTCGTTGACGGTCATCCCAGAGGACAGGCCCGCCGGCGGCGAATCGAGGCCGAAGCGCTCCTGCAGGCTGGCGCCGAGCTCGACGCCCATCAGCGAGTCGAGGCCGATCTCGGAGAGCTGGCGCACGCGGCTGATGTCGTCCTTCGGTAGGCGCAGGATGCGGGCGATGTCCTCGACGATCGCGTCGGACACGGTCTTGCGCACCGCGTCGATGTCGTTGCCCTTGAGCAGCGTGCCGATGCTGATCGCGGCGACAGCGCCGGCCTCCATCTGCTGGTCGGAGCCGAGGTCGTCGTAGCTCGGCGAGCGCATGGTCGCGAGGCGCTCGCGCGTCTTGCCCCAATGCATCGAGGCGATGGCGAGCACCGCGTCGTCGGGCGCCGAGCCCTGGGCGCCCAGCGCATCGGCCATGAGGTCGAGGCAGCGGCGGGCCTCCATCGGCGTCACGCCGACGCGGCCGGCGAGCCCCTCCATCACCGTCTTGTTGCGGGCGAGCATGCCGACGTCGCCGATCGCGCCCCAGGCGACGGCCAGCGCCGGCAGCCCCCGGCGGCGGCGCTGGCGCGCCAGCCCCTCCATGAAGCCGTTGGCCGCGACGTAGGCGCCCTGGCCGGGATTGCCGATGAAGGTCGTGGCCGAGGAGAACACCACGAAGTAGTCGAGCGCACGGTCGCGCGTCGCGGCGTCGAGGTTCTGGGCGCCGATCACCTTGGGGCCGATCACCGCGTCGAGCGCGGCGGCGTCCAGGTTGGCGATCAGCCCGTCCTGCAGCACGGCGGCCGCATGGATCACGCCGGCGAGCTTGCGGCCCGACGCCTCGATCCCGGCGAGCAATGCATCCACCGCGACGCGGTTGGTGATGTCGCACGGCGTGGCCGCGACCGTCACGCCGCGGGCGGTCAGGTCGGCGACGACGGCCTTGGCCTCGTCGGACTCGGCGCCCTTGCGGCCGACGAGGAGGAGGTTCTTCGCGCCGCGTTCGGCGAGCCAGCGGGCCGCCACGCCACCGAAGCCGCCGAGGCCGCCGGTGATCAGGTGGACGCCGTCGGTCGAGACCGTGAAGGGCGTGTTGCGGGCGGTGAGGACGCGGCCGGGCTTCGGCGGCGCGATCACGATCTTCCCGACGTGTCCCGATTGCTGCATCAGCCGGAACGCGTCCGAGGTCTCGTCGGCGGTGAACGGCTGGTAGGGCAGGGGCTTGAGGCCGCCGTCGTTGAACAGCGCCATCACCTCGCGGAACATCCGTGCGCCGTCGTCGCCCTGGTGCTGCAGCACCTGGTCGAGGTCGACGCCGAAGTAGCTCAGGTTCCGCCGGAACGGACGCAGGCCGATATGGGTGTTGGCGACATAGTCGCGCTTGCCCAGCTCGATGAACCGGCCGAACGGCTTCAGCGCGTTGAGCGAGCGCTCCATCGCCTCGCCGAACAGGCTGTTCAGGACCACGTCGACGCCGGTGCCGGTGAGCGCGCGGATATCGTCGACGAAGGCGAGCGAGCGCGAGTCGAGCACGTGCTCGGCGCCGAGCGCCTTCACCAGCGCACGCTTCTCGCGCGAGCCGGCGGTGGCGATGACGCGGGCGCCCTTGAGCTTGGCGATCTGCAGGGCGGCGAGGCCGACGCCGCCGGCACCGCCGTGGACCAGCACCCATTCGCCGCGGCGCAGCCGGGCGCAGGAGACCAGCCCGTAATAGGCGGTGAGGAAGGCGACCGGCACGGTCGCCGCCGCCATCGGATCGAGGCCGGCGGGCGACGGCGCGACGACCAGCTCGGGCACGACGATGTGGGTCGAGAAGCCGGACTGCGCGAAGGCCACGACCGGATCGCCGACCTTGAACGCCTGGACGCCGGCACCGACCGCGACGACGCGGCCGGCGCATTCGAGGCCGAGGCGGGGGCCGGCGAAGCCGTCCTCCAGGATCTCCTCGGGCAGCATCGAGAGCGCCCAGAGCACGTCGCGGAAGTTCAGGCCGGTCGCCTCGACGGCGATCTCGACCTCGCCGGCACCCGGCGCGCGGCGGATCGCCGGCCCCCAGACCATCTCGTTGAGGCCGCCGGTGTTGCTGCGCTCCAGGCGGGCGGCCTCGGCCGGCACCGCCTCGGGATCGATCCGCCGGAGCGTGTGACCGGGACGGAAGCGGATCACCCGGGTGCGGTCGTCGTCCAGGACGATCTCGGTCTCTTGCGTGCCCGAGAGGATCAGGTCGCGCAGGCGCTCGGCCGCACGCTTCGAGCCGATCTCGGGGGCGAGGTCGATGCGGCGCACGTCGAGCGTCGCGATCTCGTTGGCCAGCGTGCGCGAGAACGCCCAGAACCCGGCCTCGACGGACGCGGCCTGCCCGCCGCCGTCGCGGGTCGCGCCGGGCGAGACCACCCAGAGCTTGGTCTGACGCGCGCCGAGATGCTCGGTGCAGCGCTTCAGGCTGAGGCAGCGTTCGCGCAGCCGCGCCGCGGCATCGCCGCCGCGGGTGAAGGCGCCGGCCAGGAACACCACCGTATCCGGGGTCTCGCGCTCCAGCTCCAGCAGCGAGGCCTCGGAGTCGAGGATGATCGAGACGTGCACGCCGGCGGCGACGAGCAGGGTCGCGAGCGACGAGGCGGTCTCGGCGGCGAACTCGTCGTCCGAGCCGATGACGAAGGCGAAGGTCTGCGCGGCGGCCTTGCCGGGCCGGGGCGGCGCTTCGGCGACGAGCAGGAGGTCGTCGCCGTTGACCGAGGCGGCGCGGTCGACCGCGACACTGACGAGCCCGGTGGCGCTGAGGGTGCGCTGCCAGCCCGGGATATCGTCGAGGCGGCCGACCGGCATGTCGCCGAGCCCGGCCTCGAACCAGCCGGGGATCAGGCCGAAGACGAGGTCGCGGAACAGCGAGGCGCCGGGCTCGACCGCCAGCAGCAGGCCGCCGGTGGCGAGCGCGTTGGCCAGCCGCTGCGGCAGGTCGCGTTCGCCGCGATGCAACGCGCCGCTGGCCAGGATCAGGTCGAAGCCGGCGGCCGGAAGGTCCTCGGCGGCCTCGATCACCGCGACGCCGCGGGGGAGGGCGAGGCGGGCGCGCTCCGCAAGGCGCCGGTCGGTGTCGAACACCGTGAGGCGCGCCTCGGCGGATTCGGCGAAGGCTGCGACCTGGGCGGACAACGGCCCGAAGCCGACCTGGAGCAGGCGGAGCGCCCGGTCCTTCGGCAGCATGCCGCCGCAGGCCTCGGCGATCCCGGCGACGACGTCGGCCGAGGCGCGGGCGGTGGCGCTGCGCAGGGTGAACGCGTCGAGCGCGTTCTGCGGCAGGCTCGGAGCCTCGGTGAGAGTGCCGGCGAGCAGGCGGTCGACCAGGGCGCCGACATCGGCCAGCAGGACCAGCTCGGCCGACAGCTCGGGATGGTCGGCCGCGATCCAGCGCATGATCTCGGTCGGCGCCGGCAGCGCGTCGCCGTCGCCGAGACGCCAGAGGTCGCCATCCTGCTCGGCGAGCCCGCTGCTTTCCAGGGCGTAGAGCGCGTTGACGAGCCACGGGCGCATCTCGTCCGGAACGCGCGCGTCGATCGCGACGGTGGCGCCCTGCTTCAGGCCGGAGGCGAGGCGGTAGGCGAGCGAGGTCGCCCAGCCCTCGAGCAGGAGATGCCCGGGCGAGAGCGGGGCGCCGGATGCGGCGCGGGCAGCCTTGGCGGCCGGCTTCAGCAGCGCGGCGATGCTCGACCGGCGGTCCATCGCGATCGCGGTCGGCTCGGTCGCGAGTTCCGCCGCTTGCGTGATCGCGTAGGCGGCGAGGTCGCCGCCGCCCTTGGCGCGCAGCGCCTGGAAGCGGCCCTCGCGGATGGTGGCGACGACCTCGCCCTCGGCGTCGAGGATGGTGAAGTCGGCCAGGATCGAGCGCTCGTTGCAGCGTCGGGTCCGGATGACGGCCCGCGCGATCGCGGCGCCGGGGCGCAGCAGCCGGACCTCGCCGAAGCGCACCGGGATGTAGGCCTTGCCGGCATTCTCGCCGAGCAGGTCGGCGAACAGCAGGATCAGCCCGTGGAAGCAGGCGTCGAGCCGGGCCGGCACGAGGCCGTAGCGCGGGTCGGCCTCGGCGGGAACGAGGTCGGAGACGATGGTGACGTCGTCGATCCGGGCGCTCGCCGCGACCTGGCGGAAGCTCGGGCCGAAGCCGAGCCCGGCCGCCTCGGCGCGCAGGTAGAGCTCGTCGCCGGTGAGCACGTCCTCGGACGGCATCTCGACGTCGGGCCGCACCGGCGGCGCGAAGGTGCCTTCGACGATCTTGGCCGAGGCATGCAGCTGCCACGGCGACGGGGTGAGCCGCGGGCGGCTCAGGACCTGAACCGCGTTGCCGGAGCCCGACATCCGCACCGCGACCTCGCGAAGGGCCTCCTCGCCGAACACCATCGGGGAGTGGATCTCGAACTCGGCGAGCACGACGTGGTCGCTGCGCAGGGCCTCGCGCACGGCGGCCAGGGCCATCTCGACGAAGCCGGCGCCCGGCATGATCGCCTGGCCCTCGATGCGGTGGTCGTCGAGCTCGGGGATCGTGGCGATGTCGGCGAAGCCGTGCCATTCCAGGCCGTCGACCTGGACGCGCGAGCCGATGAGCGGGTGGTACACGCGCGGGGTCGCCGCACCCAGGCTTTCGGTGGTGTCGCCGAGGCGGAAGGGGCGGCGCTGCCAGGGATAGGCCGGCAGGTTCAGGGCGCCGGCCGGCGCATCGCCGAAGACGGTCCGCTCGTCCACGGCCGCGCCCTGGACCAGGGCGGCCGCCAGCGCGCGGGCGATCGGATCGCCGCCGCTGGCCTTCTTGTGCATCAAGCCGACGGTGGCGTTGTCGATGCCGAGCGGCTCGATCGCGTCGCCGATATGCGACATCAGCGTCGCGCGCGGGCCGACCTCGACGAAGATGCGGGCGCCCTGGCGGGTCGCCTCCTGCACCGCCTCGCAGAAGCGCACCGGCTCGCGGATGTTGCGCCACCAGTAGGTGCCGCCGAACTGGCCGCCGTCGAGCACCGCGCCGGTCACCGTCGAGACCATCGCGGTGGTTCCGGGCGACGGCTTCAGGCCGGCGAGGTCGCGCAGCAGCGGCTTCTCGGTCGGGTCCATGAACCGGCCGTGGAAGGCGTAGTCGAGGTCGAGCTTGCGCCCGCGCCGGCGCTTGCGCGACAGCGCCTTGAGCGCGGCGTCGATCGCGGCGACGGGCCCGGCCACGGTGACGGCCTTGGGGCTGTTGTAGGCGGCGATGTCGAGGGTCGGGTAATCCTCGAGGAAGCCCTCGACCTCCTCGGCCGGCATCAGCAGCACCGCCATGGTGCCCTGGCCGCGCGTCGTCTCCTGATGATGGCTGCGGTAGAAGATGACCCTCACCGCCTGCTCGAGGCTGAGGATCCCGGCAGCCTCCGCCGCGGCGATCTCGCCGACGCTGTGCCCGAGCACGAATTTCGGCGCGAGGCCGGCCGCGCGGAGGGCGGTGGTCGAGGCGCTCTGGATCGCGAAGATCAGCGGCTGCGAGACGCTGGTCAGTGCCAGGCGCTCGTCGAGGTCCTCGGCGTCCAAAGCCGCCTTGAGCGACCATTTCGAGTAGGCGGCGAACAGCGTGTCGATCCGGTCGAAGGCCGCGCGGAACACCGCGTTCTCGGCATAGGCCTCGCGGCCCATCCCGGCCCACTGGCTGCCGTTGCCGGAATAGACGAAGGCGACGTCGGCCGCCCGGTCGATCGCGGTGCCGGTGAGCGCGACGGCCGAGTCCTCGGCCTCGCCGATGGCACGGAGCTCGGCGGCGATGTCGGCCTTGCCGTCGAGGGTGATCGCGAGGCGGGACGACAGGCGCTCCCGACGATGCGCGGCGCCGGCCGCGATCCGATCGGCCTCGGCAGGGCCCGCGGCGTCGAAGCGATCGGCATAGTCGAGGGCGAGCTCGTTGAGGGCGGCGCGGCTCTGGGCCGAGAGCAGCAGCACCTCGGGCGCGCGGGCCGCGGAGGCCGGCGTGGCCACCGGGGCCGGATCGGTCAGCACGACGTGGGCGTTGGTGCCGCCGAAGCCGAAGGAGTTCACGCCGGCGAAGCGCTGACGCGCGCCGCGCGGAATCGCCAGCGCCGTCTGCACCACGTGCAGGTTCATCTCGGCGAAGGGGATGTCGGGGTTGAGCTCGGCCGAGTGCAGCGACGGCGGCACCAGGTCGTGCTCGAGGGCGAGGCTCGCCTTGAGCAGGCCGGCGAGGCCGGAGACCGGCTCGGTGTGCCCGATGTTGGTCTTGATCGAGCCGATCGGCAGCGGGCTTTTGCGGCCCTTGCCGATCTTGCCGCCGATGGCGGAGGCCTCGATCGGGTCGCCCACCGGCGTGCCGGTGCCGTGGGCCTCCATGAAGGCCATATCGTCGAGGTCGATCTCGGCCTCGCGGTAGACCTGCTCCAGCAGCGCGCCCTGCGCGTAGCCCGACGGCAGCGAGATGCCGGTGGTGCGCCCGTCCGAGTTGACGCCGGACGCGGCGATCACGCCGCGCACGGTCGAGCCCCCGCGCCGCGCGGCCTCTGCCGATTGCAGCACGAGCACCACGCCGCCCTCCGAGCGGACGTAGCCGTCGGCGGAGGCCGAGAAGGCCTGGCACAGCCCGGTGCGCGACAGCATCTGCGCATTGGAGAAGCAGATGAAGTTGAAGGGGCTCGCCAGCACGTTGACGCCGGCCACGACCGCGGTGTCGACGCGGCCGGACCGGATCGCGGCGACCGCGTTGTCGAGGGCGACCAGGGAGGACGAGCAGGCGGTGTCGACGGTGAAGCTCGGACCCTTGAGGTCGAAGATGTACGAGATCCGGTTCGACAGGATCGAGAGCGTGTTGCCGGTCGCCGCGTAGGCGTCGCCCGACGGCACGTCGAGGATGCGCAGGTTGCCGTAATCGAGCGACGAGGCGCCGACGTACACGCCGATCGGGCTGCCGGCGACGCTCGAGGGGCGCATGCCCGCATCTTCCAGCGCCTCCCAAGTCAGCTCGAGCAGGAGCCGCTGCTGCGGATCCATCTGCTCGGCCTCGCGCGGCGAGATGCCGAACACCGCTGGGTCGAACGACCAGATGTCGTCGAGGACGCCGGCGGCCCAGGTGTAGCTCTTGCCGCGCTCCTGCGCCCGCGGATGCCCGAAGCGGTCCAGGGACCAGCGGTCCCCGGGAATGCGGCCGACGGCGCAGCGCGCCTCCGTCAGGAGCTGCCAGAGACCGTCGACGCTCGGCGCGCCGGGGAGCCGGCAGGCGCGACCGACGATCGCGATGTCAGTACGTTGTGTCACGTTTGATTCGCACACGCTCGTTAACGGAAAACGGTTCAGTCGCCGGCAAGACAGCCCCCGGGCCGATGCTTAGTATGGCGCTAAATCGCTGTCCAACCTGAGGAAGGGACGACGGCATCGAAGTGGCCGATTTGCGGTCGGCTGTGGCGAACGTTCATCAACCTAAGCTTTGCCGCACACTGATATCACCCCGCATCTGAGCCGATGAAACCGGGTGAATTTGTGTTGAGACCGCTGCATGATTGCCGCACGTCGCAACGACGTGCCGCCTGTCCCCAGGTCGGCGATGCGATCGCCATCGCGGGACGCGGATTGCCGGCTCAATCCAGCCGCGCTCGGCGATCGAACGCACGCCCCACGCCGGCGTAGCGGAAGCCGAGGCGCTCGACGTCCTGCACGCGATAGACGTTGCGAAGGTCGACGAGGACCGGCTCGGCCATGGTGGCGCGCAGGCGTTCGAGATCGAGCGCCCGGAACGCGTTCCACTCGGTCACCAGCACCAGGGCGTCGGCGCCCTCCGCGCAAGAATAGGGATCCTCGGCGTAGGCGATGTCGGGCAGGAGCCGGCGGGCCTGTTCCATCCCCTCGGGATCGTAGGCGCGCACGGTGGCGCCGGCATCCTGCAACCCCGCGACGATGGCGAGCGAGGGCGCATCGCGCATGTCGTCGGTGTTCGGCTTGAAGGTGAGGCCGAGCAGCGCGATCGTCTTGCCCCGCACCGAGCCACCGCAGGCCTGGATCACCTTGCGCGCCATCGCGCGCTTCCGCTGGTCGTTGACCGCGACCACGGTCTCGACGATCCGCATCGGCGTCCCGGCATCCTGCGCGGTCTTCACCAGGGCCAGCGTGTCCTTGGGGAAGCACGAGCCGCCGTAGCCCGGCCCGGCATGGAGGAACTTCGCGCCGATGCGGTTGTCGAGGCCGATCCCGCGGGCGACCTCCTGCACGTCGGCACCGACCCGCTCGCACAGGTCGGCGATCTCGTTGATGAAGGTGATCTTGGTGGCGAGGAACGCGTTGGCGGCGTACTTGGTCAGCTCGGCCGTGCGCCGTCCGGTGACCAGGATCGGCGCGGCGTTGAGGTAGAGCGGGCGGTAGACCTCGCGCATCACGCCCTCGGCGCGCGCGTCGTCGGTGCCGATGACGATGCGGTCCGGCCGCTTGAAGTCGTCGATCGCCGCTCCCTCGCGCAGGAACTCGGGGTTGGACACGACCCCGAAGGCGGCATCGGGCCGCGCCTCGCGGATGATGCGCTCGACCTCGTCGCCGGTGCCGACCGGCACCGTCGATTTGGTGACGATCACCGTGTAGCCGGTGAGCGCGGCGGCGATCTCGCGGGCGGCCGCGTAGACGTAGCTCAGGTCGGCGAACCCATCGCCGCGGCGCGACGGCGTGCCGACCGCGATGAACACCGCATCCGCCTCGGCCACCGCCGCGGCGAGGTCCAGCCCGAAGCCGAGCCGGCCGCTGCGCACGTTCTCGGCGACCAGCGCCTCGAGGCCCGGCTCGTAGATCGGCATGCGACCGGCGCGCAGCGCCTCGATCTTGGCCGGGTCCTTGTCCAGGCACACCACCTCGTGCCCGAAATCGGCAAAGCAGGTCCCGGAGACGAGGCCGACATACCCCGACCCGACCATGACGATTCGCATGCAACCTCCGTCGTCGGCTCGGGTGCGATCGCCGATTGCACTGCAGCATTACCCCGGATCGGACGTCCAGGGAACAGGCCGGAGAGCGCCCGCATCGGAACGCGTGCCGGGGAAGGCCGCAGACCTGCGTCGTCTTCTCGCACGGCCCACGATCCCGGCCACGGCTCAGAGCCGGTAATGCCCGGAAATCCGTGACAGATTGATGTTGTAGTAGGGATCGGCGCGCAGTCGCGCGCCCCAGCGCGCCTGCATCACCGCCGTCTCGCGCTCGAACCGCGTCCACTTCTCCGGAGTGTCCTCCGGACCGCGACTCTTCGACTCGTGGTGGACGAGGGCGGCGAAGGGCGTCCACACGATCCGGTAGCCGGCCGCGCGCACGCGCAGGCAGAGGTCGACATCGTTGAAGGCGACCTTGAGATCCTCGGCGTCGAAGCCGCCTAGGGCGGCGAAGACGTCGGCGCGCATTGCGAGGCACGCCCCCGTGACCGCCGAAACCTCGTGCGCCATCGTCATCCGCCCGAAATAGCCGGGCTCGGTACCATCGAGCCCGAGATGGCTGTGACCGGCGACGCCCCCGATCCCGAGGATCACGCCGCCGTGCTGCAGCGTCCCGTCCGGGTAGAGCAGCTTGGCGCCGACCGCGCCGATGTCGGGCGCGAGCGCGATCGACACCAGCTCCCGGAGCCAGCCCGGCTCGATCACCTCGACGTCGTTGTTGAGGAAGAGCAGCACCGAACCCGTCGCGGCCGCCGCCCCGCGGTTCGACAGGTCCGAGAAGTTGAACGCGCCGGGAACCGGGAGGACACGCAGGCGCGGATCGTCCCGGTATCGTGTGAACAGGGCGTGGGTTTCGGGCTCCCGGCTGTCGTTGTCGACGACGATGACCTCGATCGCCGGATAAGCGGTCCGACCGAACAGGCCGTCGAGGGTCACGCGCAGCAACTCGGCACGGTCCCGCGTCGGGATGATCACCGAGACACGGGGTACAGGATCGGGGAGGGGGCGCACCAGCCGGTTGAAGCCTGCGGGCCCACGCTCGGCCCGGCCGCCCCAAGGGGCGACGACCTCGGCGAGCGCCTGGAGGCGGGCCGCCTCGGCGCGGGCGAGCGCCCGGTCAGAGAAGGTGCCAGAACCGCCCGCCGCCCGCCAGTGATACAGCACCGCCGGGATGTGCCGGATCCGGGCGGGATCGAGCCCGTCGGTGAGGCGAAGGAGCAGGTCGTGATCCTGGCTGCCCTCGAAGCCGGGGCGCAGGCCCCCGACGGCGCGCAGGGCCTCGGTGCGGATCACGGTCAGGTGGTTGATGTAGTTCTGCCCGTACAGCAGCTCGCGATCGAAGTCGGCCTTGAAGTGCGGGTCGAAGCGGCTGCCGCGGCGATCGATCTTGTCCTCGTCGCTGTAGATCAGAACGAGGTCGGGATCGATGCGGATCGCCCGGACAACCTCGTAGAGGGCATGGGCGGGGAGCGCATCGTCGTGGTCGAGGAAGGCGCAGAACGGGCCCTGCGCCGCCGCCAGCGCGTCGTTGGTCGCGCGGGCGATGTGCCCGTTCTCCGACCGGCACGCCACGCGGATCCGGGGATCGGAAGCGGCGAACCGTTCGAGCAGCCTCGGGACCGCTGGGTCGGTCGAGGCGTCGTCTACGACGCAGAGCTCCCAATGCGGATAGAGCTGGGCCTGGACCGAAAGCAGCGCCGTGCGCAGGACCTTCGGAGCCGGATCGTAGACCGGCATCAGGATCGAGATCAGCGGCGGCGTTTCCCAGGCCGAGACCTCCGCCCGGATGCGGCGGCGCTCGGCCGGGTCCAGGGTGTCGGCTCGCCGGATCCAAGCGGCATAGCCGCTCTCGGTCCGGTGCCGCAGCGCCCGATCGAGGAACCCGCGCCCGCGCACCCGTTTTCCGAGGCTGCGCCAGTACACGGCCTGCACCGCGAGCCCAGGAGCACGCGCGAAGGCGCGGGCGACCAGGGCCGGACGCGTGCGGCGTCGAACGGTGATCCGGCTCGGATGCGGCGGCCTGCCGTCGGCGAGGTTCGCTATCCGTAGGGCGCGGATCGCGGCCGGGACCTGGCCGGTCCAGGTGGATACGCCGCCGCCGATGGCTTCGTCGGCGAGCGGCACGCCGGGCCGGGCATCGTCGGTGACGACGAGGCTCATCAGCGGGCGTGCCTCGCGGGGGGCGGCCGGGTCGTCGTACAGCGTGATGGTCACCCAGGCCCCGTCGAGGCCTAACCCTGCAAGGTCGAGGCGCAGCCCGTCCGCGTCGCGTTGCATCGCGAGCGTCCGCGTCGGTCCGCGTCCGAGGACGGTAGCCTCGATCTCCGCCACCTCAGTGATTCCAGCTCTTAGCGAGGGACATCAGCACCGCGTCCGACATGGCGATGTCGAACACCAGCATGTCGGCGACCGCCTTCACCGCGCGGAGGCGGTCGGCCAAGGCCAGCGCCTCGTTCGAGATCGGAACCGGCGCCGGCATCGGCACAATGCCCTCCAGCCCGATCTGGTCGAACAGGGTGGAGGCAAAGGCCTCGAAGTAGGTCCTGTGCCCGACGATGCCGAGGCGCGCGAGGATCTCGATCGCGACGATGGAATTGCCGGGGTGCAGACGGTCGTCGGGTAGGCGCGTGCCGAGCTGGCGGGACAGGGGATTGTAGAGGAGGTGATAGGCCGGCTCCGGGAGCATCCGGAAGAAGCGCTTCAGGCTCTTCGGGTCGGCGTAGTCGTACGCGTTGACGAACAGGGCCGCCTCGGCGTAGCGGCCGATCCGCCAGCCGGCATCCTCCTCGACCGCGGTCCGCGCCTTCAGCCACAGCATGCGCGTCGCCATCTCGACGTACGGGTCCTGGACCAGGATCGCCGACAGCATGCGCTCGGGTGGGAAGTACTGCTCGTAGCGCGGCACCACCAGCGCGCCGGACAGGAGCTGAGACGTCGGCGTCATGTTTCCCAGAACGCTGCTCACGATCTCGTCGGACAGCTTGTGGATGCCGAAGTAGGATTGCTGGAAGTACGGGAACAGCGCGTTCTGCAGGCCGACTTCGGCGTGGATGCCGGTGTTGATCAGGAGCACCCGCCGGTCGATCAGGCGCTCGCGCGGCACGCGCCGGTGGACCAGCACGTTGGTGTCGGCGTCGTAGAGTTCAAGGACCGGCATCGTCGAGAGGCCCGGCACCTCGGCGTCCCGCAGCTCGAAGACGCATTGCCCGGTCGAGTGCCAGCCGTTGTGCTGGAAGGCAGGCTCGGTGATCGTGGCCGCGACCTCAGCCAACCGCCGGCCCTCGACGGAGACCACGACTCGGCTCACCGCCAGAGGGTTGTCCGGGACGATCCAGCCGCGGATCACGTCGCCGTTGTCGTAGTCGATCAAGAACCGCATGTTCCATCGCTGCCGCGCCCGTGCTCCGGGCCCAGTCCTGAGCGAGGCGTCGCGCGCCGCCCGGGACCGCGCCATAGCGCATTTCCGTGGTCGTTGCAGCGCCGCCAGACCGGGCGAGCGGACAGGCGGCCGTCTCAGGTGGCAGGCTTCGCGGCCTCAATCGTCCAATGCGGCTTGCGCCGCCCCACGGCGGAGGCTATAGGCCCCCCACACCGAAGCGAAACGGCTTCGGCGAGGGCGCGTAGCTCAGCGGGAGAGCACTTCCTTGACATGGAAGGGGTCACAGGTTCGATCCCTGTCGCGCCCACCATTCCGCTTTCGTGGAATGATCGACGAACGAAGCGAGGGCTCCGCAGGGGGCCCTTTTTTCTTGGCCGAGGCGTCGTTTCGGACACGTTCCTAGGAGGACGCCGACGATCGCTCATCCCGACATGCGATCGGCTCGACGCACCGGGGGTGCATCGAGCCGGATCCTATCGCGGGGATCGAGCCGACCCGACCCGTCGCGAACGCTCAATCGTCGTCGTCTTCCTCGACGTCGACGAGATCGGTGGTGTCGTCGTCCTCGTCGTCGACCACGAGGGTGTCGTCGTCGGCGGTTTCGCCGTCGGCATCCGGCTCGATGACGTCGTCGCCCTCGGTGTCCGTGTCGGTATCCTTCTCGGTCTCCTCGGCCTCGACCTCGTCGAGGGAGACCAGTTCCGGACCGGCGGCATCGGCCTCGTCGTCGTCGGCGACCGGATCCTTGCGGGCGGCGATCGGCGCGGACCGGCTGGCGAAGGGGGTGAGGGCGGCGGTCGGGACGACCTCGCCGGAATAGGGGGAAACCACCGGATCACGACCGAGGTCGTAGAACTTCCTGCCGGTCGTCGGGCAGATCCGTTTGGTACCGAGTTCGGGACGAGCCACGTGCGCCTTCCTGTGTCAGTGCGATCAAGCCCCGTGATGTCGCGGGTTTTCGCGCGGTGTCAATTCATGTCGCTCGATGCGCGCATGGCGGCCCTGCATCGAAGACCGGAAAAAAGCAGTCCGGAACGCTGTCGGCGTCCCGCTCGTTCGGTCTCCACATCCAAGGAGACCAACGCTCATGAAGATCGCCATCCTCGCCGGCCTGCTCGCCCTCGGCGCGCTCGCCCAATCCGCACCGGCCGAGGCCAAGGGCTGCATCAAGGGTGCCATCGTCGGCGGCGTCGCGGGCCATATGGCCGGCCATGGCAAGATGGGTGCGGCCGCGGGCTGCGCCGTCGGGCACCACAACGCCAACAAGAAGCGCTGAGGGCTTCGTAGCGCTCGGCCCCGCCGTTTCTCGAGACGGCGGGGCTGCGAGCGCACATGCCGGGCCGGGTGGCCTGGCGCATCGAGCACGCGAACGCCGAGGAGAAGGGAAAGGTGGGTCCCAGGGCCGAAGCCCCGGGTTCTGTTTCGACGGTTACCCTACCGCAAGATGCTTACGCCGCGAGGCGGGCATCCATGACAACGTTATCGTTGGCATTTAGGATTTGGTCAGGTGCCCGAAACGGGGGTTGCCCGCGTCGAACCGGTCGAGTCCCTACCGACAGTCGCATCGTACCTCACCGGAGTGAAGCTGAACTCGCGATCCCTTTACCGCCCAGTCGAACCTATTTCGCCCCCATCAGAAACGCAGCTCCGTCAGGCATCGCCCGCTGCGTTCGTGGTGGAGGCGCCGGAGTACTGCCCTCCGGGTCCTGAAACGTTATTACGAACCGGTCATCAACCGCACCCCTGATATAGCCGGTCCCCGGCCGAAAATCCAGATCCCTCGTGCGGCGGCGTGCGGTCTCGCCTTAACCGTTCGCTCACCCCAATGCGCGACGAGCCGGCCGTGGCTTCTCGCGAACAGAGGTTCTTGGATGACCGACACGATTGGGATCGCCGGCGACCGCATCCGCTCCATCATCGAGCGGGTCGAGCAGGTCGACGAGGAGATCAAGGCGCTGATGGAGGCGAAGAAGGAAATCTTCGCCGAGGCCAAGGGTGAGGGCCTCGACGTGAAGATCCTCAAGGAGATCATCCGCCTGCGCAAGCTCGACCAGGATGCGCGCGACGAGCACGAGACGCTGCTCGACGTCTACATGCGGGCCATGGACGCCCCCGCCCCGAAGCCCGAGGCGATGGCAGCCTGACGTCGCGCGATCGGTCGCTCCGACGGGGCCCGCCGCCGGCGCGCCCCGTCGGATCAGGCCCCGCTCAGCACCTTCTCGGCACTGCGCAGGCTGAGCGCCATGATGGTCAGGGCCGGGTTCGCCGCGAGCGAGCTCGGGAAGGTGGAGCCGTCGCAGATCCACAGGTTCGGGACCTCGAAGGATTTCCCGAACGGGTCCACCACGGCCTCGTCGCCGTCATGCCCCATGCGGCAGGTGCCGATGGTGTGGGCGACCCGGTCGAGCGCCCAGATGTCGCGGGCACCGGCCCGCGTCCACAGGTCGATCATCAGCTTCGTCGCGTGGGCGTTCAGCCGCTCCTCGTTGTGGCCGTAGCCGAAATCAATGGTCGCCTTGCCCATGCCCAGGGCGTCAGTCTCGTCGGAGAGCGTCAGCCGGTTGGCATCGCACGGCAGGGTCTCGCCGTTGATGCCGATGCCGGCGACGTGGTTGTAGTCCGCCAGGTAGTCGCCGAGCGCCTTGCCCCAGAGCTTGCGGCCGCGGGCCACCGAGTTGGCGAAGGTCAGCGGCGCGACGCCGAGGCTCTGGACGAGGTAGCCGCCGGCGAAGTCGGCGTCCTTCGGCCGGATCATGTCCTCGGTGATCAGCGATGACGGGTAGCCGCGGTTGGGCCGCGTCTCGGCGTCGAACGTGCCCCAGACCTGGGTCGCGACGTGACCCATGTAGTTGCGCCCGACCTGCCCGCTGCCGTTGGCCAGCCCCGTATGCAGCAGCAGCCGCGCGGTCTCGACCGAGCCGGCGCAGAGGAACACCTGCGCGCAACGCTGGCGGCGGTCGACGCCGCCCTGCCGGTAGACCACTGCGGTGATCCGGCCGTCGCGATCGCGCTCGAACCCGTGGGCCCGCGCCTCGGACCGGATCTCGGCGCCGTGGGCCACCGCCAGGGGCAGGTAGGTCACGTCCATGCTGGTCTTGGCGCCGTTGCGGCAGCCCTGGTGGCAGTAGCCGCAATTGATGCAGGCCGGGCGCAGGCCCCCGCCCTCCTGCGCGAAGTCGCGGGAGACCACGGCCGCGGGCGCATCGGTCGCGCGGATGCCCGCACCCTCGCAGGCCTGCGCCATGATCTGCGCCGACGCGTTGCGGGGCACCGGCGCGAGGGGGTAGCGACGGCTCGCGTCCCACGGATAGCTCTGCGGGCCGGAGACGCCGATGAAGGCCTCGACGCGCTCGTAGAACGGCAGCAGCTCGTCGTAGCTCACCGGCCAGTCGACGCCCTCGCCGGTCTCGGTGCGGATCATCAAATCGCGCTGGTCGGCGCGCGGGCAGAACGCGCCCCAGTGCAGGGTCGAGCCGCCGACGCCCGTGCCGCTGTTGTTGCCGCCGAAGGCTTCCGGGGTCGAGCCGCCGCTCGGGCGCTCGTCGGTCCAGTAGATCTCGTCGGCGAGCGTCTCGTCGAAGGCGAAGCCCTTGGGGTCGAAGTTCGGGCCGGCCTCGAGGGCGACGACGCGCGATCCGGCGGCGGCGAGGCGCGCCATCAGCGGCGCGCCGCCGGCACCGGTGCCGATCACCACCGCATCGACGACGTCGTCGGTCGCGTAGCGCGTCATGGAATCGAGGTTCATCGTCCGTCCCCACCCTGCGCGACGGGCTCCCAGCCCTCGCGCTCGCCCAATCCGATCTTGGTGAAGCCCACCGGCTGCGCACCGTCGCCGCCCGCACCGATGCCGGAGAACCCGATCCAGGCGAGCGCCGCCGGATGGGCGAGCCAAGTGCGCACCACGTCGGCGCGCAGGTCCTCGAACCAGACGGTCAGCTGCTCCGGCGCGAAGCCGAGCGCCGATCCGCCCGGCAGGACGCCCTTCTCGATCGCCCGGAGCAGGTCGTCCTGCGCCGCGCCGTCGAGGGCGAGGAAGCGCCGACCGTCGGCGCCCGCCGCGGCATCGAGGCTGCGAAGCGCGGTCTTGTAGGCCAATGCGTCCGGCGGCAGGGCGGAGAACCGCCAGCCGTCGCCCCGGCCGCTCGCGAGCCGCGCGTCGATGCGGGCGGCGAGGTCGATCCCGGCGGCCTGCGGCAGGACGCGGGCGACGAGGGCGCGCAGGATCGCGAGCTCGATCGCGTCGAGGGCCCGCGGTCGATAGCCGGGATCGTCGGGCTCGGCCCGCGCGTGCAAGGCGTCGCGCAGGCGGCTGTTGACCCGGTCCGACGCGATTAGTCTCGCATACGCCGCGTCGATCACAGGTGCCTCGGCAAACGTCGTGTCGGGTGCGGCCGCATGGGCGCGGATCAGGTCGGCGACCGCGTCGGGCCGCTCGATCGGCAGCAGATGGCCGGCGCCGTCGAGGGTGACACGGCGCGATGAACCGAGATGCGGCGCCATCAGCGCGGCCTGCGCCTCCGGCCCGAGGTCGCCGTCCTCGCCCCCGGCGAGGATCAGGGCCGGGGTGCGCAGGATGCCGATGCGCTCGCACCAATCTTCGCGGCTTCCATCGCTGAGCCAGGCCCGCCAGGCCGCCGGCGCGGTGCGCAGCACGTCGGCGACCGCGGCTTCGGCGCGTTCGGCGGGGAGGGGAGAGCCGACGTTGCTCTCGATGAAGACCTGAGCTTCCGCCTGCCGGGTCGCCGCGTCGGCTCCGATCCAGGCGATCATCGTCTCGCGGCGCGCCTCTTCCATCGGCTCGGGGCTCGGCGGCGATCCCGCGAGCAGCACGAGGCCGGAGAGACCGTCCAGCCCCGCCTCGCCGTCCTCGGCGCGGCGGGCCAGCGCGAGCGCCACCTTGGCACCCATGCTGTGCCCGGCGATCAGCCAGCGCGCCGGGGCCGCCGCACGGATCCTGCCCGCGACGTGATCGGCCATCGCCGCGACGTCGTAGCCCGGCACGTCGGCGGCGTCGCCGAAGCCGGGGAGGTCGATCGGGACGCACGCGACCGCGGCGCCGAGGCGATCGGCGACCTGCGCCCATTCCCGTGCGCTGCCGCCGAGGAAGTGCAGGCAGAACAAGGTCGGCGGCGGGGAGGGGGCGGACGGGACGTTCGGGCTCATGCCAGCAAAGTTGCGCGGGACGCCCGGCAATCAAGCGACCTAATTGCCGCGCTTGGCGCCGAATGCGACGCGCGATGCCCCGCGCGACGTGGACCCGTGGCGCGGGGCCCGCCGCCGCCGGCACGGCGATGGCCGACACCCGGGGGATCGACCGCCGGAACGACCCGAGACCGTGCACCGGGTCGACCCGATCCGCGCGCAGCCGTAAGCAGAGCGGGCTGCGATCCGAAGAAGAAGCCAAGCCCGATGATCCCGACCCTCGACCAGGTTCCCGACGGCCTCGCCACCCGCCACGACCGCTACGCCGACGCGCATATCCGCGCCACGCTGCGGGCGACGCGCACCATCGCCCTGGTCGGCGCCTCGGCCAATCCGGCGCGTCCGAGCTGGATCGTGCTGAAGTACCTGCTCGATCGCGGCTACGCGGTGACGCCGGTCAATCCGGGGCTCGCCGGGCAGACGCTGCTCGGGCGCCCGGTGGCCGCGTCCATCGCCGAGATCGGCGAACCGATCGACATGGTCGAAATCTTCCGCAACTCCGCCGCCGCCGGCGGCCTCGTTGACGAGGCCTTGGCGCTGGACCCGCTGCCGAAGACGATCTGGATGCAGCTCGGCGTGCGCGACGACGCGGCCGCCGCCCGCGCCGAGGCGCGCGGCGTCACCGTGATCATGAACCGCTGCCCGAAGATCGAGTACGGCCGCCTGTCCGGCGAGATCGGCTGGACCGGCGTCAACTCGCGGATCATCAGCGCGAAGAAGCCGGTGCTCGCGGCCAAGGGCGTGCAGAAGTTCACCATCGCCCCGCGCGGCGGCGGAACGGATTGAGGCGCTGCGTCCGCAGCCGGCGTAACAGCACCGGTTCCCGCATTGCGGTATCCTAATACCACCAGGCCGAACCCCTTCCAGAACTTCGCTTTTCGGACGATGCGCGCCCGTGAAACGGCTTGACCTCGAACCTCGGCCCGTCTATCCAGCGCCCAACGCCGCCGCGTCCCCCGACGCGGCGGCGGCTCGTTTTTCGATACACCACCGAGCGCCAACGGAATTCGGCTTATGAAAACCTTTTCGCTGAAGCCCGCCGACGTCGACAAGAAGTGGATCGTGATCGACGCGGAGGGCCTCGTCGTCGGCCGTCTGGCTTCGATCATCGCCCTGCGTCTGCGCGGCAAGCACAAGCCCGCCTACACCCCCCACGTCGATTGCGGCGACAACGTCATCGTCATCAACGCCGACAAGGTGAAGTTCACCGGGCGCAAATACGTCCAGAAGGTGTACTACCACCACACCGGCTTCCCCGGCGGCATTAAGGAGCGGTCGGCCAAGTTCATCCTCGAAGGGCGCTTCCCCGAGCGCGTCGTGGAGAAGGCCGTCGAGCGCATGCTGCCCCGCGGCCCGCTGTTCCGCCAGATCATGGGCAACCTGCGGGTCTACAAGGGCACCAGCCACCCGCACGAGGCCCAGCAGCCGCAGACGTTCGACGTCGGCGTCCTCAACCGCAAGAACGTGAGCGCTTAAGATGGCGACGCTTCAGTCCCTCTCCGACCTCAACCGGTCGAACGCCGGCGGCCTCGACAACGAGCACGCCGCCCCCGTCCACGTCCAGAAGCTCGACGCCCAGGGCCGCGCCTACGCCACCGGCAAGCGCAAGGACGCGGTCGCCCGCGTCTGGATCCGCCCCGGCACCGGCAAGGTCGTCATCAACAAGCGCGCGGTCGAGGTGTACTTCGCCCGCCCCGTCCTGCGGATGATCCTGCGCCAGCCGCTCACGGTGGCCAACCGCGTCGACCAGTACGACATCACCGTCACGGTCGCCGGCGGCGGCCTCTCGGGCCAGGCCGGCGCGGTGCGTCACGGCCTCTCGAAGGCGCTGACCTACTACGAGCCGGAGCTGCGCGCGCCGCTGAAGCGCGAGGGCTTCCTCACCCGCGACAGCCGCGTGGTCGAGCGCAAGAAGTACGGCCGCAAGAAGGCCCGCCGCAGCTTCCAGTTCTCGAAGCGCTGATCGGCCCGGTCGGACAAAGGAAAAGGCGGCTCCTTGCGGAGTCGCCTTTTTTCTTGGTTTGGTCGAACCGCCGGCTCGCTTATCGCGCGGCGCTTCGAAGGGCGTCCGATGGAGCAGGCCGTCGAACCACTCCGTTTCAGGCGTGGACGGCCTTCTCCAGCTCGGCCTTAGACATCTTCGAGCGCCCGGCGACCTTCTGCGCCTTGGCCTTCTTCATCAGGTCGGCCTTGGTCTCGCCGGAGGCAGACTTGCGCGCCGCGGCAGCCTTCTTCGCCACGTCCTTCGGCTGCTTCGAGAACTGCTTGCCCTTGGCCGTGTCGCTGCGCTTCTTCTCGGTCGAGCGGTCGTACTGCTCGTCGGAGACCGCCTCGCGCGCCTTCTTCGGCAGGTAGCGTTCCCCGGTCTTGCCGCTCTCCTTGCCAGACTTCGTGTCCCATGCCTCGTCGGTCCACTGCTTGAGATGGTTGTCGTCGGTCTTCTTGCCGGCATAGCCGCCGCCGGCCTTCTTGTATTCCTGGGTCGCGAGCTGAGCCTTCCGGGCCGACCATTGGCCGGCCTTTCCGCCCTTGTCGCTCTTCGTGACCTTGTCCTTGGTCTTCTCCCAAAGCTTGGGGTCGGTCTTCTTCGCTGTCTCGGACATCGCTCGATCACCCGTCGTCGTGGATTTTGCCAACAACGAGAGCACGCCGGCCCCGTTCCGGCGGTGATGCGATGGCCTGTTGATGACGCCCGGCATTGACAGGCCGGCACGCACCGGCCACCTCCCGCACCGCGACACGACGCGCCGGCGGCGGCCGGATTCGGGGGTGCGACGACGATGGCGGGCGAGAACCACAAGCCGACGGTGTTCATCGACGGCGAGGCCGGCACCACCGGGCTCGGCATCCGCGAGCGCCTGGAGCGCGACGGCAAGGTGACCCTGCGCAGCATCGCGCATGCCGACCGCAAGGATGCCGGCGTGAAGCGGGCGCTGCTCGCCGAGGTCGACCTCGTGGTGCTCTGCCTGCCGGACGACGCCGCCCGCGAGACGGTGGCGCTCTGCGACGCGCTGCCCGGCGGCGGCCCCCGCGTGCTCGATGCCAGCACCGCCCACCGCGTCGCGGCGGGCTGGACCTACGGCTTCGCCGAGATGGCCCCGGGGCAGGCGGAGGCGATCGCCGCCGCGCGCCGGGTCGCCAATCCCGGCTGCTATCCCACCGGCGCGATCGCGCTGCTGCGGCCCCTGGTCGAGGGCGGCCTGATCCCGTCCGACTTCCCCGTCAGCATCAACGCGGTCAGCGGCTACAGCGGCGGCGGCAAGAGCATGATCGAGGCCTACGAGGCCGGCTCCGCGGCCCCGTTCCTGCTCTACGGCCTCGGCTTCGCGCACAAGCACCTGCCGGAGACGCAGGCCTATTCCCGGCTCACCACCCGGCCGATCTTCATCCCGTCCGTCGGCGCGTTCCGGCAGGGCATGCTGGTCTCGATCCCGCTCCATCTCGACGCGTTGCCGGGCCGTCCGTCCGCCGGCGATCTCGAGAACGCGCTCGCACGCTGGTATGCGGGGCAGGCGCTGGTGCAGGTGGTGATCGGCGCCACCACCGGCGCGCACAAGGAGCAGATCGAGCCGGAGGCGTTGAACGACACCGACCGCCTCGAGCTGCGGGTGTTCGGCTCGGCCGAGCACCGTCAGGCGGTGCTGGTCGCGCGCCTCGACAACCTCGGCAAGGGCGCCTCCGGGGCGGCGGTCCAGAACATCGGCCTGATGCTCGGGCTCGGCGCCTGAGCCTGCGCCCGACGCATTGACGTGGCCCGACGGCCCGCGAACAATCGGGTGTCAGCAACAGGAGACCGTTCCAGCATGACCGAGACGCGCCCACCGCTGCCGCCGTTCGACGCCTTGTCCGCGGCGAAGAAGGCGCGCGGCGCCGAGGATGCCTGGAACACCCGCGATCCCGAGCGGGTGTCGCTCGCCTACACCCCCGACAGCTGGTGGCGGAACCGCTCCGAGTTCCTGACCGGGCGGCCGGCGATCGTCGCGTTCCTGACGCGCAAGTGGGAGCGCGAGCGCGAGTACCGCCTGATCAAGGAGGTCTGGGCCTTCCATGAGAACCGGATCGCGGCGCGCTTCGCCTACGAATGGCACGACGCGTCCGGGCAGTGGTTCCGCTCGCACGGCAACGAGCAATGGGAATTCACCGAAACGGGCCTGATGCGCCGCCGCGAGGCCAGCATCAACGACGTCGCGATCGACGCGTCCGAGCGCAAGTTCCACTGGCCGCAAGGGCCGCGCCCGGCCGACCATCCGGGCCTGAGCGACCTCGGCCTGTGACCGCGTTTCGCGGTTCGCCCGCGTTCCTGTAGAAGCCCGCGCGTCGCGATGCCGGCGCGAAAGGATGCCGATGACCGAACTGCCCAACGTGCACGTCCGTGCCGAAGTTTTGGCCCAGGCGCTGCCCCACATGCAGCGCTACGACCAGGAGATCGTGGTCATCAAGTATGGCGGGCATGCCATGGGCGACGCTTCGGCGGCCGAGGACTTCGCCGAGGACATCGTGCTGCTCGAGCAGTCGGGCGTGAAGCCGATCGTCGTCCACGGCGGCGGCCCGCAGATCGGCCGGATGCTCGACCGGCTCGGCATCCAATCCGAGTTCCGCGGCGGCCTTCGCGTCACCGACGAGGCCACCGTCGAGGTGGTCGAGATGGTTTTGGCCGGGTCGATCAACAAGCAGATCGTCGGCTGGATCTCGGCCGAGGGCGGCCGGGCGATCGGCCTGTGCGGCAAGGACGGGAACATGGTCCGCGCCAAGCGGGCGTCGAAGACCGTGATGGACCCCGAGAGCCGGGAGATGCAGACGGTGGACCTCGGCCTCGTCGGCGAGCCCGAGCATGTCGAGCGCGGCGTCCTCGACGCGGTGCTGAAGGCGGAGCTGATCCCGGTCCTGGCGCCGGTGGCGTACGGTGCCGACGGCAAGACCTACAACGTCAACGCCGACACCTTCTCTGGCGCCATCGCCGGCGCGCTGCGGGCCAAGCGCCTGCTGCTGCTCACCGACGTGCCGGGGGTGCTCGACAAGGACAAGAACCTGATCCCGGAGCTGACGGTCGAGGATTGCCGGCGACTGATCGCCGACGGCACCATCACCGGCGGCATGATCCCGAAGATCGAGACCTGCATCTACGCGATCGACCAGGGCGTCGAGGCGGTCGTCATCCTCGACGGCAAGGTCAACCACGCGGTGCTGCTCGAGCTCTTCACCGATTACGGCGCCGGCACCCTGATCCGCCGAAGCTGACGGACGAACGCACCATCGAAAGCGCCCGGGTCGTGCTTCGGCCCGGGCGACCGCATCGCGCCCCGCGGTCATTTTCGGAGACCGGACATCTCGAACAGAACCATACCCGGCGAGAGCCACGTGACGGCCCCGGATGCGCGCGGCTTCGAGGCCGTCGACACCTGGGTGTTCGACCTCGACAACACCCTCTACCCGAGCGACGCCATGGTGTGGCCGCAGGTGGACGAGCGCATCACGCTGTTCGTGATGCAGCTCTACGGCCTCGACGGGCTCTCGGCGCGCGCGCTGCAGAAGTATTTCTACCACCGCTACGGCACGACGCTGAAGGCGCTGATGGTCGAGGAGAACGTCGACCCGCACGCCTTCCTCGACTTCGCCCACGACATCGACCACGCGACGATCCGGCTCGACCCGGCTCTGGGCGACGCAATCGAGCGGCTGCCCGGGCGCAAGCTGATCCTCACGAACGGCTCGCGCAGGCACGCCGAGAACGTCGCGAAGAGCCTCGGCATCCTCGACCATTTCGAGGACGTGTTCGACATCGCCGCCGCCGACTTCGTGCCCAAGCCCGAGCGCGCGACCTACGAGCGTTTCCTCGCGCAGCATCGGGTCGACCCGACGCGGGCGGCCCTGTTCGAGGACATCGCCCGCAACCTCGCGGTGCCCCACCAGATGGGGATGGCCACCGTCCTCGTGGTTCCGGCCGTGATCGACCCCTACCGCGAGGCGTTCGAGCAGGAGGCGGTGCGGGGGGCGCATATCGACCACATCACCAACGATCTCGCCGGCTTCCTGCGCAGCTGCGTCCTCCCGGTGGCAAAGGACGCCGCGTGAGCCTCGCCGCCGCCAAGGCGCCGAGCCTCGCCGAGATCGAGGATCTGGCCCAGGCGGCCTTCGCCGCGCTGCCGGCGGAATTCCGGGCGCTGGCGAAGGACGTCCGCATCGTCGTCGACGATTTTCCCGACGACGACACGCTGACCGAAATGGCCTGCGACTCGGAGTTCGACCTGCTCGGCCTGTTCCGCGGCATCGGGCTGGCCCAGGCGGGCGAGACCGTGACGGGCCAGATGCCGAACACCGTCTGGCTCTATCGCCGGCCCCTGCTGGATTACTGGGCCGAGCACGACGAGACGCTCGGCCACCTCGTCGCCCACGTCCTGATCCACGAGATCGGCCACCATGTCGGGCTCTCGGACGCCGACATGGCCGGCATCGAGGCGGCGGCCGACCTCTGACCCGTCAGGCGCGCGGCGGCTCGCCCGGCGTCGGCAGCTTAAGGCGGCTGACCTTCGGGCGCCGCGTGCGGAACTGCCCGCGCTCGATCGCGACGAAGACCAGGATGGTGATGGCGAGCGTCGTCAGCCACCACACCACCGTGAGCCCGACGCCGATGCAGGCGATGGTGAAGGCGGCGGCGAAGCCCGCCATCGCCCCGGGAACCAGCAGCGGCACGTCGCGGCCCGCCCGGCGAATCGAGGCGTAGAGGGCGAAGGCGGCGGCGAGCGCCCCGACGACGCCGAGCTCGTACCACATGGCGAACAGCGCCGTGCTAGGGGCGTTCACCGGGATCAACCCGAAGACCCGGCCGCGCAGCGCCGTCTCGAAGCCGTGGCCAGTGATCAGCCGGACCGGCTCGGTGGTCACGATTCGCTGCCAGCTCTTCAGCGTCAGCACGCCGGGGCTGAGCGGCCCGAACAGGGCGGCGCCGATCGGTCGCGCCAGGAACGGCAGCAGCGGCGCCACCGCGAGCAGGCCGGCGGCCAGGCCCGCGGTGAGGCCGACGCCGAGGCGCGGCCGGAAGCTCGTCACGGCGAAGGCGAGGGCGCCGATCGCCAGGGCCGCGATCTGCCCGACGTTCGGGGAGACCGCCAGCGCCACGGCGACCACCACGGCGAGGCCCAGCGCCTCGCGGTCGCGCCGGCGCGAGCGCAGCCACGCCACCGAGGGCCAGAGCAGCAAGGCCAGGAGGGTGAGGCCGCGATCGAGCGCGTTGTCGTCGTCGGGCACGC
This sequence comes from Methylobacterium sp. E-016, assembly GCF_022829745.1. Taxonomy (NCBI): domain Bacteria; kingdom Pseudomonadati; phylum Pseudomonadota; class Alphaproteobacteria; order Hyphomicrobiales; family Methylobacteriaceae; genus Methylobacterium; species Methylobacterium sp. E-016. The sequence goes on along the minus strand of NZ_JAKSYF010000113.1, from coordinate 29,630 downwards.
CGCGCATCAGGGTGTCGCCGAACAGGCCGAGCACGATGGCGACGATCGCCGCCGCGGTGACGCCGAGCGGCAGCAGGTAGAGGTTGGCCGAGCGCATCCGGTCCGGCAGCGCCATGTAGCCGGCGAGCGTCAGCAGGATCGTCGCGACGAGGTTGGCGAAGCGCTCGGAGGCGGCGCCGGGGAACGGCGTCCAGACCAGCGACAGCGCCATCCACACCAGCACGAGCAGGCCGGCTAGGAAGGCCGGCGCGCGCAGCAGCCGGGCGCTGCCCGACAGCAGCGGGCGCTGGCGCCCGTCGATGGCGCTGGCGATGATCAGCAGCGCGACCGCGATCGGGGCGAGGATCACCGTGGCGCGGCGCGCCACCTGCGCCACCACCGGCACGATCACGAACAGCCCGAAGAACCCGACGCGGCGCAGGAGCGCGGCCGCATCGAGCGCCGGGTCGATCGTCTGGGTGGATGGGCGCGCCATGGTGCGACTCGAAACCAGCGTGACGGCGACGTGCCCGGGAAACCCGGCCGCGCCCGTCCTTGCCTTCCCGCTTAAGCAAGCCGCGCGCTAGGGGCTGTAGACGCCCGGCCACACAGGGGCGCCGACGTCGCCCGCCTCAGGCGGTCGTGACCTCCGTCTGCGGCCGGCGGCGGACCACGCGGCGACCGACGTCGGACAGCACGCGCCAGCCGCCCCAGGCGGCGAGGAACCCGAGCAGCCCGGCCACCACCCCGTCCGTCGTGGTCGGCAGCGCCGGTTCGTAATTCTGGTAGGTGGCGCGGGCGAGCGGCACGTCCGGGTCGCGGATCACGGCGGCGAGCCGCCCGAGCGGGCTCATGGCCGAGGCCAGCGCCTGCTGCTGCGCCGAAAGCCGGGCGAGCCGCTCGATGTCGTAGCGCGCCGCCTCGCCCCGCCGCGCGATCAGGGTGTCGGGGTTGGTGCGAAGCCGGTCGACCGCCCCGTCGCGGGTGTTGCCGGTGGCCTTGGCGTCGGAATCGAGCGTCGCGATCTCGCGCTTCAGCTCGTCGAGGGCGCCGCCGAGGCGCTGGGCGTATTGCTGGGCGAATTCGGGGCCCTGCGCCGCCAGCCCGCCGCCGAGGAGGCCGAGCGCCAGACCGAGGGTGCGGAAGACACGAAACACGGCATCGCCTCGTCGAAATGGTCGTTGCAGAAGAGCACGGCGACGGCGGCAGTTCCAGAACCCGGTCGGATTCAGGCCGGCAGGGTCAGCAGGCCCGCCGCGCCGTCGACGCATCCGAAGGCCAGCCGCCCGCCCTTCGCGTCCCAGGCGAGCGCCGAGATCGCGCTGCCCTTCACCGCCGGGCGGACCAGCAGCTCCGAGGCGTCGGTGAAGCGCACGAGCAGGATGCAGCCGTCCTCGTAGCCCATCGCCAGCACCAGGGCCTTGGGGTGGAACGCGACGCGCGAGACGCGGGCCGGGCGCACCCCGCACTCCCGCGGGGCCTTGCCGGTCGGGCCCTCCTTCGAATCGAACGGCCAGACGATCGCGGCCTCCGCGCCGCTGGTGGCGAGCCAGTGCCCGTCCGACGACCACGACACCGAGCGCACCTTGGCCGGGTAGCCCGACATCCGCATGTGGCCGCGGTCCGGCTGCAGGCGCCAGCCGTGCAGCGCGTTCTCCTGCATGGTCGAGACGACGAAGCGCCCGTCGGGCGACCACGTCACGTCGATGTGCGAGCCCTTCCACTCGACCATCTCGGCCGGGGTCTCGTGGTTCGGGTACCAGAGCGAGACGCCGTTGTAGTGCGACGCCGCGAGCCGGTAGCCCTTCGGGGCGAAGGCGAGGCCGCGGGCGGTGGAGGGGGCGGTGAGGGTCCGCTCGCGCCCCTTGGCGTCGCGGGCGACCACGCTGCGCCCGGCGGCGTAGGCGACCGACCCGTCGGGGTGCAGCGCCAGCGCATCGATCCAGGCGCCGCCCTTGGCGGTGGCGACCTCGGACAGGGTGCCGTCGGCCCCGATCGCCACGACGCGCCCGTCGTCGCCGCCGGTGACGAGGCGGTTAGCATCGCCGGCGGCAGCGAGGATGCCGGCCTCGGGATGGGCGGCGAGGCGGCTCGAGGTGCCGTCGCGGCTCAGGACGATCGTGCCGTCGCCGAGCGCCAGCAGCAGCGCGTCCTTCACGAAGTGCGCGGCGACGACGTGGGCGCCCGCCTCGATCGGCGCGACGTGGGTGGTCAGCGAGGTGTTGCTCATCGGGCGACTCGATCGGAACGAAGGCGGACAGGACGGGTGCGGAACGGGATCAGGCGGCGGGCGGCTCGGGCATCATCGCGCGGTGGCGGAGCGCGAAGATCGCGGCGACCAGTGCGAGAACGCCCGATATCGCCGCCGGGATCACCAGGGCATAGAGGTCGAGGCGGGCATAGGCCACGGCGCCGGCGAGGGCGCCGACCAGGAGGGCGGCCCAGACCGCCCCGTCCCCGACCCAGCCGAAGGGCGGCCCGGTGCGGGTGAGCGCCTGCGCGATCTTCTGCCCGAGGCTGAACAGCGCCCCGGTGACGAAGGTGGTGCCGGCGCGAAACCCCTTCACCTGCGCCAGCACAGCGTTCTGCGAGCCCATCGCCACCGCCATGAAGAACGAGGCGATGCCGAGCTCCGGGATCGCGAGGCCGACGCCGAGGGCGGCCAGGATCAGCAAGGCCTCGTAGCCGAGCACCGCCGGCGTCGCCCAGGGGAAGGGGACCAGGATCGACAGCCCGCTGCCAAGGACCGCGCCGGCGAGGAACCCGCCGATCAGGACCGCCGGCAGCACCACGTGCGCGAAGTCGGCGTGCCCGAGGAAGACCGAGAGCTGCGTGGTGTTACCGCTCATGAACGAGGTGTAGAGGCCGCCGAGGCGCACGAAGCCGAGGGCGTCGACGTATCCAGCGAGCGCCGTCAGCACGAGGCCGGTGCCGAGCTGCCAGGACCGGCTCACAAAACCTGATCCGGTGCGCGTTCCGTCAACACTCGGTTAACCATTCCCAGCGCCTCGTCCAGGGGCGGGCGGGCAGGGTTAAGGCTTCGCTCACCAAACCTCGGCAATTCGATGCAATCCCGGCGAACGCCGGAGCACAGGGCCCCGTTGGTCTTGCGATCCGGCTGCGGGACCTTCGTTCCGCGCCGGGTGAGTTGGAGTTGCGTCATGATGTCCTTCGCCTGCGCCGCCATCGGCCTGCCGAGCTACCTCGACCGCGCGCCCACCACCGTCTTGGTGGTGGAGGACGAGCCGTTCGTCTGCGAACTGGCGGCGGAGGCGCTGCTCGACGAGGGCTACCGCGTCCTGACCGCCGCGGATGCCTGGGAAGCCGAGGCGATCCTCGCTCGGGAGACCGTCGATCTGCTCTTCACCGATATCGATCTCGCTCGCAACACGAACGGGATCACGCTGGCGCGGGCCGCCCGGGCGCATTGCCCCTCGCTCCCGGTGGTCTACACCTCCGGCGGCCGCGCCTGCCTCTCGCAGGGCGAGGCCGTCCCCGAATCGATCTTCGTGCCGAAACCCTATCGGCCGAGCCAGCTGGTCGCACTCACGAACGACATCCTGCGCAGCCACGCCCACCACGCCTGATCCCGATCCCTCGACGCACGACGCCCGGAACCCTGACGCATGCGCCTCGCTCACGCCGCCCTCCTGATGCTCGCCGCCGGCCTCGCCACGCCGGTCGAAGCCGCCTGCGACGTGAAGGGCGCCAAGATCGAGGAGACGATCGCCCGAAAGAGCGAGCTGCAGGAAGCCGCCAACAAGCAGACGGTGCGCGACCTGCGCACGCTGCGCGACGCGGCGATCGTGCTCGAAACCTATTCCTACGTCACCGAGTGCGAGCGCGTTCTGGAGATCGTGAAGACCCTGGCCGCCGACCCGGAGAAGACGATCGAGAAGGGCGACACCGACGAGGAGAAGGCCGAGGACCTGCAGGAGGCGCGCAAGCCCAAGCCCGCCTTGGAGCCGGCCGCGCCGGCCAAGCCCAAATGATCAAGCCCAAATGATCACGCCCACATGATGGGGAAGCCCGGGTCGGTCCGCCTCTACCAGCCGAACCGCGCGATCCGGGCGAGCTGCGCCTTGCCGGCGGCCTCGTCCCGGCCGAGGAGCGCGACCCGCTCGGACAAGCCGTAGGCGGTCGGCGAGAACGGCAGCGACAGCAGCACGACGCCCTCGGTCCGCGATCGGTTCACCGAGGCGATCAGGCAGGCGATCACGGGATCGTCCTCGGGCGCGCCGACGCAGTCGGCCCGCGGGCTGCCGAACAGGGGCCGGTTCGGCAGCGTCAGCTGGATCGTGGTGCCGCCGCGCCGGTCGGGGGCCGGCGGCAGGCTGTAGCTGCGCACGAACAGGGCCGGGACCAGCACCAGCAGCGCCAGGACGACGAGAGCCTTGCGCATGGCCTCAGCCCGGCTCGTCGAAGCGGCTGCGGAAGAACACCTCGCGCCCGGCGCCGTCGATCACCCGCACCGCCTCCGCCGGCCCGCCCGAACGCTGCGGGACGCGGGCGCGGGCGAACAGGCGCAAGGCGCGTTCCTGCGCGCCCTCGAGCCCGGCGCTGCGCACCGAGATCCGCGTCTGGACGTCGCCCGGCTCGGGGCCGAGGACTTCAATGTGAAAGGTCTCGCGCACCGCCGTGCCTCTGCCCTAACTCGGACGCATCGTCCACCGTCGCGAGACCTTCGCCCGTGAGCCCACTCAAGATCGCTGCCGCGGTCGCCGTCTGCGCCCTGCTGTTCTGGCTCGGCCTGCGCATCACCCGCGTGATGGTCGACCTCGGCATCCGCGCCGGGCATGCCGAGGCGCGCCGGCGCGAGGAGGAGGAGCGCTGAGCCCGTATCCGACGGGCAGCGGCGCGGTGCCGTAGGCCTCCGCCATGCGCGCGATCGCCGCGAGCTTGTCCGAGAGCGCCGACCAGTCGTCGGACGACGCGATCGGCGCCCAGAGCGCCTCGACCTCGTCGATCAGCAGCGTGCACGGCCGCGCCTGCGCGAAGTAGGGGTGGGCGAGGTTCGCCCCGGCGGCCGGCGCCATGCCCTGCAGCGCCGCGCGCACCGGCGCGAAGCTCTCGCCGGCATAGAGCGCGGCGGACGGGCTCGCCGCGGCACGGTCCGCGCTGGCCGTGCCGCCGTACCAGTCGAAGAACGTCTGCTCGAACGGGGCGCCGCTCTCGGCCAGGAAGCGCCAGAAGGCCCCGACCAGGCGATCGGTCGCCTCCTCGCCCGCCTCAGCGAGCCCGAGCCGCGCGAGCAACGCGTCCGCGAACCCCTCCTGCAGGGCCGGGCCGAAGCCCTTGAGCGCGGCTTCGAGATCCGCCTGCGGCGCCAGCGTCAGCAGGCAATCCGCCAGCCGGGCGAGGTTCCAGTACAGCGCCTCCGGCTGCCGGCCGAAGCTGTAGAGCCCTTGCGTGTCGAAGTAGGCCGCGGTGAAGTTCGGGTCGTAGGCCGGCAGCCAGCGCCACGGGCCGTAATCGAAGCTCTCGCCGGTGACGTTGATGTTGTCGGTGTTGAGCACGCCGTGGACGAAGCCGGCCGCCGCCCATTGCGCGCCCATCCGCGCGACCCGCCGCGTGACCTCGCCGAGGAACGCGACGGCCCGCTCGGCCACCGACTCGTGCCAGAGATCGGGCATGTGGGTGGTGATCGTGTGATCGAGCAGCCGCGCGACGTTGCCCGGCTCGTCGAGCGCCAGGAAGCGCTGGAAGCTGCCGATGCGGATGTGGCCGTGGCTCAGGCGCACCAGCACGGCCGAGCGGGTGGGGGAGGGCTCGTCGCCGCGCTCCAAAGCCTCGCCGGTCTCGATCAGGCTGAAGCTCTTGGAGGTGTTCACGCCCTGCGCTTCGAGGAGCGCGGTGGCCAGCACCTCGCGCACGCCCCCCTTCAAGGTCAGGCGCCCGTCGCCGGCCCGCGACCACGGCGTCGTGCCGCTGCCCTTGGTGGCGAGATCGAGCAGGCGCCCGTCGCGCAGGTCGTGCAGCTGCGCAAAGAGGAAGCCGCGCCCGTCGCCGAGATCGGGGTTGTACGAGCGGAACTGATGGCCGTGATAGCGCAGAGCCAGCGGCGCCGGGAACGAGCCGGGCAGGGGCTCGAACCGGCCGAACCGCGCGATCCACTCCGCGTCCGACAGCCCGTCGAGGCCGACGCGCGCGGCCCAGGGCTGGTTGCGGACGCGCAGGATGGTCTCGGGAAAGCGCGCGGCCTCGACCAAGTCGAAGAAGTCGCCGCCGAGGTCGGCATGGCGGCGGGAGGGCCGCGCCGCTTGGGATGGGAGGTCTGACAAGGAAACGGCCCTCGCTGGGTTCCGGCATTCGAACGACACGCAGTGCGATAAGCCGCCCCGGCCCGATCCGTTGCGGCCCAGCGGAAGCGACGCAAACCGGTCCCGAAAAAACCCGGGCTCCATCCCGAAACAGGGCGTTGACACCGCAAGCCGCCGTTCCCTATACCGCCGATCTCCGAACCGGCCGCCTGCCCGAGCAGACGGCCGCGGGCTGGGGCGGGGTAGCTCAGCTGGTTAGAGCAGAGGAATCATAATCCTCGTGTCGGGGGTTCGAGTCCCTCTCCCGCTACCATTTCTTCAACCCGCCCAGTCTCGACGTGGCGGGTTTTTTCATGCCCGCAGGGCACTCCGAAGCCGTGCTGCAAGGCGCGATCGCCGATGCGACGCGGCGGGGGTGATCGCGGCCGCCTCGGGCGGCCGGCGCATCGGGGATCCGGGAGGGACGTCATGCGCTGGATCGTGCCGACCGCGATCGTTCTCGCCGCGCTTCCGGCGGCCGCCCGCGCCGCCGGCGATCCGAGCCGGGACGTGCTCTGGGCGGCGCTGAAGACCTGCGTCCTCGCCAAGAGGCTCGCCGACCGGACCTTTCCCTGCCTCGACGTCGATCTCGGCGACATGGACCGGCCTGGGACGGCGGTGCTGCGCGCGCCGGGCGAGCCGACCCACGTCGTCGTGATGCCGACGGACACGGTCGCCGGGCTCGAGGCGCCGGTGCTGCGCGGGGCGCGGGGGATCGCCTACTGGCGCGCCGCCCTCGCGGCCCGGCGCTTCGCATCCGCCCCGCTGAAGGGCCGCGTGCCGGTGGAGGAGGTCGGCCTCGCGGTGAACTCGGCCCGGGGCCGAAGCCAGGACCAGCTCCACATCCATCTCGACTGCATCAAGCCGCGGGTGCTGGCCGCCCTGCGGACGCACGGCCACGGCATCCGCGCCACCTGGGCGCCGTTCCCGGTTCCCCTCGCGGGCGACCGCTACCTCGCCCTGCGGGTGACGGCTGCCGAGGCGGAACGCTTCAACCCGTTCGCGGCGCTCGTCCGCCTGCCGGGGCGTCGGGACCTGCGGCAGACCAGCCTCGCGGCGGTCGCGACCCCGGCCGGCGATCCGGATCCCGGCTACTACGTGCTGGCCTACCGGGCGCCGCGGGCGAGCGCCGAGGACCTGATGGATCACACCTGCGGGGCGGCTGACAGAGCCGCGACGCCGTAGGCCGCGTGCCGCCGACGTCGACCGTCATCCGCAGGTCGCTCCGTGTCCTCGAGCCGAACCGGATCGGGGCCGACGAGGCGAAGCGTCATCACGCACGAGCGCCTTCGCGCGACAACCAGTTGCCTCGACAAGGCGATCCCGGCGCTTATCCTTCACCGATGCGCTTTCCCGAAGCCAGCCGTCACCACGTCCAAGGCGGCCTGCCGCGTGATCGTCCGAATGCCTGAGACGTCGGACCGATCGCCGCGTTGCGTCCATTACGTCGGCTTCAAGGACGACCGCTACTGGAACGCCGTCCGGATCTTCGGCGGTCCCCGGGTGATCCACCGCCGCTGGGATTGGTTCGCGGTCCACGATGTCGGGCCCGACGACGTGGTCGTGTTCGCCGAGGGCGATGCGAGCCAGCCGATGGCGGCGTGGAACGCGACCGACATCGACGAGCGCTGGCTCACCTGAGCCGCCGGCCGGCCGCACGCCTGACCATGATCGGGCTGCGGCACTCGGAGCAGCGCGAGCGTGCGAACCGAACCCGGATGGCGGCCGTTGATGCGCCATGACCGATCCGACATCCGCCCCAGCGTCCGACGCGATCATCGACGCCCGCCGCCGCGAGATGGCGGTCGAGCACCTGTTGTTCGGCACGATCCGCTTCGTCGCGCAGCGCCATCCGGAGCTCCTCGACGAACTCGACGGCAGCCTCGACCACCTGTGGGACAAGGCCCACGGCGAGGCCCGCGACGACGAGGCGGTGCGCGAGATCGCGCGGCGCTTCATCAAGAGCCTGCACACCGAGAGCTAGCAGCCGCACGGCCGCCCGCGACCTCTCGGGTTCGATGTCCCACAGGGCCGCCTTCGAGGCGGGCGGTGCCGCAGGCGACCGGCACCGCCAGCCCCGGACCGATGCGGTCGGTGGAGAACGCATCCTCGCGCGTCGGCCGCCGTTCGTGCCGGTGCCGTCGGCCTCGGCGCGTGGGGGGCGCCGTCACATAGCCCGCCGAGGTCCGGCCACGGCGAGCGCGAGAACCGCAACCCGCACTTAATTTCTTGCTTTGGGAGTGCCGGCGCGTCCGCCAGCCGACCGGCACCTTGCAGCGCGGGTGCAGCGCGAAACTTCAGGACGTGCGGCACCGCGCAGGCGCCGTGGATCGCATCGATCAGGTCGATCGCAACAACCCGCCTCTGCAGGTCGAGCGCCGTGTCGAGAAGCGGCCCGAACGCGCCCGCGCCGACCTGGACGTCGATCCGACGGAACGGCCGCAAGGGGCTCGGCGGCGATGGCCGCCACCGCCTCGGGATCGGTCGCGTCGGTCGGGATCGCGACCACCTCGTCGTTGCCGACCCGGAACTCGTGACCGCGTGGCATCGGGCCCACCGATACGGCGCGCGGCTGGAACGACGCAGCCCGCGCGCGCCATGAACGCCCCAGCGGCCGCATGGGCGATACCGCTCGATGCGCCGGTCAGGACGACGGTCACCATTTGAGTTTGGACATGCTCGCGCTCCGTCGCGACGTGCTTCGCGAGGCGAGCAGGTCCAGGTTCGCGTCCTGCGCGCGACCCTTACGACATAGGCGTTTGCCGGGTTGGGGTGCCACGGCCAGATCGTGCAGGCGAGAAGAAGCTTGACCGCAGCAACTAGTACGAACGCATTATACTAGGAAATCCGGCCTATGACTTATGTCATATGCGCGTTCTTAAGTTTGTTGAAGTCAAAGGACGGAATTTATCGTAATAGAGCGCAATGCAGGTGCATCTCGTTACGCTCGGCTCACACGGCGACGTTCTGCCGTTCCTTGCGCTCGCCTCCGCCCTCAAGCGGCGCGGTCATGCCGTCGCCCTGGCGGCGCCGGCGCCGTTCGGCGGGCTGGCGAAGCGGGCCGGGGTCGATTTCCACGCTCTCGGCACGCAGGCGGATTACGAGCGCACCATCCGGCACCCGGATCTCTGGCATCCGCGGCGCGGGGTCGCACCGCTTCTGCAGACCCTGTCCTCGGCGACCGAGCCGGTGTTCGACTGGCTGCGCACACGGTGGTCGGCCGAGGGCGGTGTCGTCGTGGCCTCCCCCAACAGCCTCGGCGCCCGCGTCGCGCAGGACAAGCTCGGCTTGCCCCTGGTGACGCTCCACGTCGCGCCGTTCCTGATCGAGAGCCGCCGCGACGCCCCCGTGCTTCCGGGCCTGCCGCTGGTGCACCTCCTGCCATCGCGCACCCGGCATTGGCTCGGGCGGGGCGGGGATCGCTACGTCGTCGACCCGGCGGTGCTGCCCGGCCTGAACGCGTTTCGGGCGACCCTCGGCCTGCCGCCGGTCCGCCGGCTGCGCCACTGGTGGAACAGCCCGACGCGGATGGTGCTCACCTGCCCGGACTGGTTCGCCGAGCCGCAGCCCGATTGGCCCGAGCAGGCCGTGCAGGTCGGCTTTCCGCTCTCGGATCGCTTCGGTGACCGGGACGGGCTCGACCCGGAGGTGGCGGCCTTCCTCGACGCGGGCGCGCCGCCCATCGCCTTCACCTACGGCTCGGGAATGCGCCAGGGTCGGGCGTTCTTCCGCACCGCGACCGCTCTGTGTCGGCGCATGGGCCGCCGCGGCATCCTGCTGGCGCCGCAGGCCGATCAGGTCTCCGACACCCTGCCGCCGGAGATCCGGCACGTGGCCTACGCGCCGTTCAGCGCGCTGCTGCCGCACTGTGCCGCCCTGGTCCATCACGGCGGCATCGGCACCGTGGCGCAGGCGCTCACCGCCGGCATCCCGCAACTCGTCGTTCCGGTGGCGTTCGATCACTTCGACGAAGCCGCCCGCCTGAGGAAGCTCGGCGTGGGGGCGACGCTGAGCCGTCGCCGGTTTACGCCGTCACGCGGCGCGCGCGTCATGGATCGGCTCCTGACTTCCCCGACCGTGGCGCACGCCTGCCGCGAGGCCGCGCAGCGGGTCGCGCACGAAGACGGGCTCGGCGCGACCTGCGATGCCGTCGAGCAGGCGATCGCGGCGTGAGCCCCGGCATGACCACGAAACGTCGGTCGCACCCGGTGACGGGCGACGGCCCGGCCGATTGAGCGGTCGCGACCGTCGGGGCGACCGTCTGCGTGAGGTCAGGCTCGCGACCGCGACCTCCGCGGCACCTGACCACAGGCTCCGAACCGGGTGGCGAACGGACGGTTGGCCTCCCGACCATGGGTGGCATGGGCGGGCTTGCCCGGCATGTCGCGACGAAGGAGGTTCCGGGTGCCGTTTTCACCGAACAAGGCGATCTGCGTCCTCGGCTGCGTCGCCTGCCTACTGGGGCCGGCATGGCCTGCCGCGGCGCAGAGCACGGGCTACGTCACCGGCTTTCCGGGCAAGGATCCGGCCGGCGACGACGAGATCGGGTGGGGGCCGGCCTACAGGCCGGAGACGAGCTTCTCGCAACCCGGCACGCCGCCGACGCCCGGCGATTTCGCGGGCGCGGCCTATCGGGCGCGCACGGGCCGCGGGCCCTACGACGACGTGCAGAACGTCCGTAGCATGCGGCAGGTCCGTACAGAGCCCAGCGAGCGGTTCGCGACGGCATCGCAGCGCATCGTCCGCGCGCGTCGGATCGGCAAGCGGTCAGCGGCCGCACACGGCCACGTCCGACACCGGGCGGCACGGCAGGCGGTCCGATGAAGGGGCCCTTTCGCGTCGACCGCGACGCGTCTTCCGCGCGAGGGCGACGCTACAGGAAGTCGATCTTCCGGGCGAAATAGTCGCTGTGCGGATTGACGCCCATCGGCTCGGACGAGACGAAGGGCCGGGCCGCCTGGAACACGATCATCGCCATGATGGCCGCCATCGACCCTCCGACCGGTGCCGATACGATGGCCAGGACCGGCGAGTATTTCCAGAGCAGCAGAGTCGTGATCGCGAGCCCGACAGCCGACGCCAGCACGATCCGAAAGATGCAGCATTCCGACGGTTGCATGCTTGCCTCCCAACCTGGGCACGTAAATCATAGGTTGTTAACATTGCCAAACATTCAATCGTGCCGTGTGTGCGTACTCATCCGCAAGGCATGACCGCGGCTTACCGCGCGCAGGCTTCGGCCTCGCGGTTTTTCGGAAGGCTGTTGCACCCCGGTCACGCTGGATCACGGCGGGCAACGATCCGCCGGCGGCGTCTCCTGCAATCATCCTGGCACCGACCTTGCTCCGGATGGTGCACCGCGACGTGTTGCGACGCAGCGTGCGCACCGGCACGTCACGGCCGAGGTCGGATCGCCATCTCTGGATCGACGCAGATCGCGGTGCGGCTGCACCGCCGGCGGATCGCTTCGCCACAACCGGTAAGGATGCCAAGCATGAAACTGAAGCTGTTCAGCTACGCGATGATCGGGGCCTTCGCTTTCGGCCTCGTTGCGACCGTCATCGGGACGGCCAGCGTGATTGTCGGCTTCTGACCGAAGGACTTGGGGCGCGATTCGAGGCGTGCGCGAGGGGACCGGGTCCCGCCGCGCGCGTCCCATGCTGGATCGGACCCACGCATTCAGGGCCCTGGTTCGGCGGTGATCGAACGCTAGGTGCGTGTGCCTGAGCGACGGCGATCCGCCGGCGCGAGCCGGATACCGTCCCATGGCCCTGGAAAAGCATTCCGATCAGGATGCGCAACTTTCCGCCACCGATCCGAACATCGTGGTCTTCGCAATGATCGAGGGTGGGCGGGTGATCCACGTCGAGATCCCGGTTGACGTGATGCATGCCGAGTTCGGCGCGACCAAGCTCGGGCCGGTCGACTTCTTCGAGTCGCATCGTGCCGTGATCGAGGGAACCGCGAAGCAGATCTATGAGCGCCTGTCCGAGCCGAGCGACCGCGTTCGGATCGGTGCTGCGGATTTTGCCGCGCCGGGCTCGCGGGCCAATGCGGCGGACGAGGTGACCTGACCGAGGACGACCCGTCGAGGCTCCCCGGCTCGGACGCGATCGGCACCGCGGATCATGCCGCCGGCGCCGCTCGGAACATCGCGACGCGCTTGCGAGAACCGCGACCGATCGCAGGACGTTGCTCTTCCGAACCGGAGAGTCCCCCATGCCCTATCAGGTCGCCAACACCGAAGATCTCGCGAACACCACCTACGACGCCGGCCGTCCCGCCGACGCTGGGGAAACGCGTGATGCGCCAGCCGCCCGGAAGCCGGAGGAAGGCCTGACCGACGCGACCAGTTCCGAGCCGCTCCCGGTGCCGGGAGAGGATGCCGAGGTCGGCTTGGCCCAGAAGGGCACCGGCGAGGCCGCGGTCGTCCGCCGCGAAACCGAGATCTGAAGGACCGCCCGCATGACCGCCGACACAACCGACACCCAGGTCCAGCGGATGCCGCAGGGAAAACCGAAGCCGGACGGCGCGGCGATCACGCCCCAGGACACCGTCACCGGGGAGACCAAGCCGGGCGCGGGCCCGATGGACCGGCCGGGAACGGAGGCCGAGGATAAGGCTCGGCGTCCGTAGGCCGCCAGGCGCGGCTGGACCCGACGACGCGAACTCGCAACCTGTCCCGAACGCGGATCGGCGCGAGCCGCTGGGTTCGCCATGCCATAGGGTTCGATCGGCGAAGCGACGCCGCCACGCGGTCGCGTCGAGGCCGCGAGGCCTCCGGCAGCGTGACGGCATCGGCGCTCTCGGCGAGACGGACCCGATCAGCCGGTCTTCTCGACGGCGCTCGGCAGGACGAGCGGCGGCGTCTGCTGGTGCTGGATCACGCGCCAGACCTCGTGCGACACGCGTCGATAGGTCGAGGTGCAGTTCGCCTGATACGCCTCGTCGTCGCGCGCGGCCTCGACGTGGTAGGCGACCACGATGATGCCCTCCTGCGGCCGGGCGATCTGGCCCTTCGAGAACGCGAGCTCGGTCCATCGCGGCGTATGAGCGACGGCCTCGATCGCCTGGGTGCCGCTGAGCACGAAGGGCGGGTGCGGCAGCACCATGAGGCATTCCTCGTCGACGAGCTCGCGATAATGGTCGGGACTGCCGTCCCAGAGGCTCTTCTCGAAAGACCAGACACGGTCGTCGTCCATGGCATTCACCTCAAGCAGCGGGAAGTCCCTCGGAGAAGTGCGGTCGCACCGCTTCGTTCCGTCGTGCCGCGACCCTGCGAGCGGGTCGACCGCTTGAGGCTCGGGTCTTCCGAAACCGTAAAACAGTATCGTCGACGCGCCCGAACGTGCTTGGCCCGACGTCGCGCAACGATCTTCGGAGAGGGCCATTCCGGCTGGGCGACGTCCCGCACTGTGCTTCGGAAGCCTTGTCGGACCGCGGCCGAATTCTGACGCCGGGCCGGCCGCCGCAGTCGCTTTCCGGTCGTCCGAAGCTCCGATGTCTAAATTCGGCACATCATCGACGGCATCGCTCTTGCCGAAACTTGGTGCGTTCGCCATTTCTTGTCTCACTCACGGACAAGCGGGGGCCCGCGATCCGGGATCGAAACGATGTCCTCATCAACGACGGAACGGCTCCTCGATGTCAACGGCCCCTTGAGCCGCCGATCGACGGTCATCGCCAACGTGCGCTGGTTCCGAAAGCTCGCCGCGCGCGCGCTCCGCGACGGCGCGCCGAATGCGGAGGTGCGGGCGGCCAACGCCCGAGCCGCCGCGCGCATCCTGATCAGTCAGGGGAAGCGCGAAGCGCTGGTCGACCGCATGATCCGTGAGGCGCAAGGGGCCGACGTCTAGGCCTTCCGCACCGATCCACGCCCTTCGCGAACAGTCCGCCGGCGCGCCGCATCCACGCACCGGCGGCCGACGGTCAGTGCCCGGCCGGCGCCGGCTGACCCGGCTGGAGCCAGGTCTTCAGCGCGTCGAGCCAGCCGGCAGGCAGCACGACCCAGCTCGGCAGGGCGGGCAGGACGTTGGCGGCCGAGCCGTTCCAGCGGCTGGCGAGGGTCTGGCGGCTTTCCGCATCCATCTCGCGGATCTTCAGGTCGAGGATCTTCTCCTGGATCGGCAGCGTCTGCATCTGCGCCTGAGCCGACTGGGCGTTCTTCATCGCCACGAAGGTCAGGTCGATCGCCTTTTGGATCTCGGGGTTGTCGAAGGTCAGACCCTCGGCGTAGCCGAGCGTCGTCACCGTGATCCCCATCGGCTCGTAGACGCGCCGGACCTCCTTCTCGACGGCCTCGATGATCGCCGCCTTGCCGTGGATCGCCTCGTCGGTGGTGCGGCGGCCGAACTCCTTGGCCATCGCCGCCTGGACGGTGCGGTGGACGTTCTCGTCGACCACCTCGGCCAGCGACTTGCCCTGGATCACGCTCGCGAAGTTCACCTGCGGGTCGCTCGCGTTGCCGCCGGTGGCGCGCGCGCCGAACCAGTAGACGAACTTGCTCGCATCCTCCTCCTTCACGAAGGCCGAGACGACGACGCCGGTGCGCAGGGTCACCGATTCTGCGGTCTCGAAGCGGATGCCCTGATCCTTGGCCGAGGTGCCGCGATCGGTCGAGCTCACCCATTCGCGCGAGACCGGCGACCGGTCGACGAGCATCAGCCGCGCGGCGGGCACGTAGTAATCGTAGGCCCAACCGGGATTGCGGATCAGCGTGTGCGGGATCTGGACCCGCTTCATCGCGACCTTGCGCTCGTTCAGGAACTGCTCGGACATGAAGGCCGCCTGGCCGGACTTCGATTCGCCGACCTCGGGGATGAGGAAGGCGGTCTGGTTCGGCAGGACCTCGACGAATTCCGGGTAGTCGCGGGTGTCGTAGTAGGCCTGCGCCGGCTCGGGCTGCGCCTCGACCAGCAAGCCCGCGACCGCGAGCCCGGCATATCCGGCCCCGCGCCGGCCGATGGACCAGATCGCGGCGACCAAGGCCAGGGACAGGATTGCCGCGAACGGGCCGGCGCCGTTCAGGGCCGTCGCGGCCCAGGCGGTCTCGGCCGCCGGCCAGTCGACATCCTGGAACTGGCGGGCCGCGATGCGCCCGGCCTCCGCGGCGCCGAGGCGGTCGCCCGGCCCTGCACGCAGGACGAAGACATCCGTGCCGACGACGAGCGTCGTCAACGCGATACGAAGTGTGGTGCTCATGGATGGGGGTCTGCAGCGAGACGTGAGATGCCCCAGATGGCCTGGAGCCGTCACCGTGGGCGGAGGGCACGCCGGAGTCTCGCCGGGGCCGCGTCGCGCGGTGCTCGCCGACCGGGATGGCGGCGAACGACGGTGATCATCGCGCCGCGTCGTGTGCGCCGCAACACCAAAGCGACAGGCGGTGCGTGCGGCGCGGACAACGAAGCCATGCGACTCTTGCAGGTCGCCGGCCTTACCGGCCGAGGGACGGGCCGCCGGCCGCACCGCCGGTGCCGGGCGGTCCGCTGGTCGGCGTCCCGCCGATGTTCACGCTCGGGGTGGTGCCGGGCACGGACGAGTTGCTCGGGTTGGCCTCGTTGCCGCGGGTGATCGAGCTCGGGCCGAGGTCGCGCGCTCCGCCGCCAACACCGCCGGTGCCGGGAGGCGCGGTGACGCCGGTATTGCCGGCGCCGCCCGTGACGATCTGCGCCGAGGCGGGACCGCTTAGGAGAACTCCGAGCGCGGAGGCGAGTGCGATCGTCGAGCGTGTCATCGGGCCGTCCATTTCATGAGAGGTCGCACGGCAACGGACGGATGCAGTCGCGGTTCATCCGAAACCCGGGGGATTCGGCAGGTCGACCACCTGCCTAGCCTCGGCGGCATCGCTGCGAGGTCGCTCAAGTCGCTCTTCGATGGCTGGCACCGCTTCTCGACCGGTCGACGGGGTTGCCCTAGGCTTCGGCGACACGAGGATGTCCGGCATGCGAGGGCACGGGGTGAGGAGCGTGCGTTTCCCGGAGCGATCACGTCCGTCGGCCCCGCCGTCGACGTTCTCTGCGGTGCTCGTGGCGATGGTTGCCCTCGTGCCGGCGGCGTCCGCGGCGCCGCGCGGGGACGGATCTCGGCACGTCGTCGTGAAGTACGGCCTCAGCTTCCTCAATCTCGGCGTCGGCACCGCGGATCTCACGGCCGACCTCACCCCCGAGCGCTACGCGATCGGCCTCACCGGGCGCCTCACCGGTCTCGCCGGCTGGTTCTTCCAGGGCGACGGCACGGCGCGGTCGAGCGGGCGCCTGTCGCCGGCCGGCGCGGTGCCGAGCACCTTTCGGATCGACAGCCGCTACGGCACCGCACCGGTGCGCGTGCTGGTGACGTTCGATGCCGGCACCGTCCGCAAGGCGGAGGTCGAGCCCGAGCCGCAGCCGAAACCCGATCGCGTCCCGGTCACCGCCGCCGACACGACCAACGTCACCGATCCGATCGGCATGCTGGCGGTGCAGGTCGGCCCCGGCCCGCTGGTCCCCGCCATGTGCGATCGGCGCATCCCGGTCTTCGACGGCGCCGCCCGCGCCGACATCGCGCTGTCGCGCGGCACGGTGGTCCAGGTCGCCGCCGGGCCCTACCGCGGGCCCGCGCTCGAGTGCCGGATCCGCTGGATCCCGGTGGCGGGCCACCGCGCCAAGGGCTCGTCCGTGCGCCGGATGTCGGAGAACGACGACATGCGCGTGCGCCTCGCCCCGATCACGGAAGCCGGGCTGCTGCTGCCGCTCTCGATCGCCGTCGGCACCGGCTGGGGCACGGCGCGCATCGAGGCGACGAGCTGGAATGCCGCGCCGGCCAAACCCGCCCTCGCGGATCCATAAGGCCGGCTCGGGGCTTTCGGCATCGCGGCTCATGTTCGGACCCGGCGCCTCGAACGTCGGACGAAGGCTGCAGGAGGACGATGCGATGCGACGCCCACCCTTTGCGATCCAATCGCTCGCGGCCCTGGCGATGATCGTCCTCCCGGTCGCGGGCATGCCCCGCGCCCAGGCTCAGACCGTCGCGGCGCCCCCGTCCGGCTCCGCGGCGGCGACGCCCGACAACGCGATCCTGCTCACGGTCATTCCTGAAGCACGACCAGTCGCGTCCGCTCGCCGAGCTGAACGCGCAGCTCACCCGGCAGGGGTTCTACAAGGCCTTCCCGCCGCCCGGCATCGAGGTGGTGTCGTGGAACGTCGTGATGGGCATCGGCCAGGTCATCGTCCTGCGCCTGCCGGCGAATCGGATCCGCGAGATCAACCGCGTGCTGGAGGATACCGCCTGGGGCGCCTACCGGACCGAGTTCTACCCGACCTACGATTACAGGGCCGTCGGCCTCGGCGAGCACGAGAAGGCGCAGTAGGCCGCACCGATGACGACCGGTCAGGCCCGGCTTCGGCTCGGGCCACGGCGTTGAAGGCCGCTCTCGCGAGCGTGGTCGCAGACGTCTCGCGCTCCCCGCGGGCGTCCCGCGCCGATGCCCGCCGGCGGCATCGGCGCGGCGGACACGTCGCGCGGCGGATCGCCCGATGCGGCATCTCGAGCCGATGTTTTAGACCGGACTTGGTCTGGCTCCCTGTCCGTGGCATAATCGGCGCATGAGCGATACATCAACGAACATCCATCCGTACTCCCTGGAGATCATTCCCCCGAAGGCCGACGGCGGCTCGTATCAGTGGGCCATCCGCAAGAATGGCAAGCTGACCCAGCGCTCCGACCGGAGCCTGCCGAGCGAGGCGAAGGCCCGCGAGAGCGGCCTCGGCCAGATCGAGAAGCTGCTGTCGGGCGTCGGCGACCGCTAAGGCCCGCGACCCTTCGATTTGCGAGACAGGAACGGCGCGGCCCCCCAGGGTCCGCGCCGTTCCGCTTTCCGGGCGTCGTCGTCGCCGCATCCCCGGGCCGGACGACAGGGTTCGACCGCAGGACGGTTGCCATGTCCGCCCCGGCGCCAATGTAAGGCTCATGCTCGAAACGAACCGCCAAGCCCAGACCATCGTCGCCAAGCCGGACGCGCCGCCGACCCTCGACGCGCTGACGCGCCAGCGCCTCGGGCGCCATCTCCAGGCGCTCTACGAGCCGGTGATCGACGAAGCGCTCGATCCACGCCTGGCCGAATTGATGCGGCAGCTCGACGACGATCGACAGGGCGGTTCCTGACGCCGCGTTCCGAAGCGGGGGGAACGCTGCGGTCCGTCATCGGTACGGAACGTCCGACGCTTGCATGGTGCGCCGCAACGCACTATTGGTGCGTTGCGGGATAGCGATGGCGTCGCGGTCCTGCTGCCCATCTTGGGCGTTTCCTCCCTAGACTTCGGGCCGCTCCTTTGGGGGCGGCCTTTTTTCTGTCCGGGCCGTCGCGTCGACCGGGGACGACACGTCCTGGCAAGCACGCTGATGCGCGATCCGGCGGACGGCGTTATCCTCGTCCGGCCGAAGCTGCGACCCGAACCTCGGTCCGACGGAGCGGATGCCCAGCCCCACTGCGTGCGAGGGACTCGACGCATGAGCAACGTGATTCGTCCCACCTTCGGCCGCCAGCCGCATCCCGTCGACGCGGAGTCCGACGAGGCGGCCTATCAGCCGCTTCGGGTCTACG
Organism: Methylobacterium sp. E-016; assembly: GCF_022829745.1. Taxonomy (NCBI): domain Bacteria; kingdom Pseudomonadati; phylum Pseudomonadota; class Alphaproteobacteria; order Hyphomicrobiales; family Methylobacteriaceae; genus Methylobacterium; species Methylobacterium sp. E-016. The sequence continues at coordinate 10,775 of NZ_JAKSYF010000113.1, read as the reverse complement.
GCGAGGCCGCCGGCCACGTCGTCGCCCTGGTCGAGGATCCCGACGCGCCGGCCGGCGCCGTGCTCAAGGTCGTGGTCGGGCCGCTTTCGGGAAACATCGTCGAGGCCGTCGCGGTCCTGCCCCGGACGGAGGCCGGCGAGATCGATGCCGAGCTCGTCGGCATGGCGGTGCTGCGCACCCTCGCGCTGATGGATTAGGGCGTCGGCCCGGGAAAGCCGCCGTTGCCGGTGCGCCGAGACGCGGCATCCGCATCCCCAAAGGCGCGGCGATCGGGTAGCGTGTCGCCCGATGGGAGGACCGCACCGGCAACCTCCCCCATCCCGGCCACGGACGGGTCGAACCCCATGCCAGCCCTCGGCCCGTTGCGCGACCGCCTCGGGGCGGCCCCGGCGCTCCACGATCCGGACACCGCCGCCGCCCGGCTCGGCGACGTCGAAGCCGCATTCCCGGCGGGGTTCCTCACGCCGCCCCTGCGGGCGCTGCTCCTCGGGATCGCCGACCATTCCCCGTTCCTGTGGCGGCTGATCGCACAGGCGCCGGAGCGCTTCGCCGCCCTGGTCGAGAAGGCCCCGGAAGCGTCCGACGCGGCGATCACGGCGCGCCAGCGCGCCGCCGGGCGCGCGGGCGGCACGAAGCCGGACCTCGTCGCGATCGGGCGAGCGCTCCGGTGGAACCGGGCGGAGCATGCGCTGCTCGTCGCGCTGGCCGATCTCGGCGGGCTCTGGGACCTCCCGACGGTGACGAAGGCCCTGTCGGACTTCGCCGACGCGTCCGTCGGCGCCGCGGCCGACGCGCTCCTGCTCCAGGCGGCCGGGGCGGGGAAGCTGCATCCGCTCGACCCGGGCGACCCGCAGGCCGGTTCGGGGCTCGTCGTCCTCGGCCTCGGCAAGCTCGGCGGGGGCGAACTCAACTATTCCAGCGACATCGACCTGATCGTGTTCTTCGACGCCGCCCGCGCGCCGCTCGCCGACGGCGTCGAGGCGAAGCCCTTCTTCGCCAAGGTCGCGCAGGGCATCGCCAAGCTGTTGGAGGAGCGCACCGCCGAGGGCTACGTCCACCGGGTCGATTACCGGCTGCGGCCCGATCCCGGCTCGACCGCGGTGGCGCTTTCCACCGATTTCGCCTTCGACTACTATCAGTCGCTCGGCCAGAACTGGGAACGGGCCGCCTTCATCAAGGCTCGGCCGATCGCCGGCGATCGCGAGGCCGGCGCGCGCTTCCTGGCCGAGCTGAGGCCGTTCATCTGGCGCAAATACTTCGACTTCGCCGCCATCGCCGACATCCACGCGATGAAGCGCCAGATCCACGTGGTGCGCGGGCACGAGGCCCTCGCCGTCGGCGGCCACGACATCAAGCTCGGCCGCGGCGGCATTCGCGAGATCGAGTTCTTCGTCCAGACGCAGCAGCTGGTCTTCGGCGGGCGGCGCCCGGAACTGCGCGGCAGCCGGACGGTGCCGATGCTGGGCCGCCTCACCGACGCCGGCTGGATCACCGGGGCCGCGCGGGACGAATTGCGCGCGGCCTACGCGTTCCTGCGCACGATCGAGCATCGCCTGCAGATGCGTCGCGACGAGCAGACGCAGCGCCTGCCGCTCGAGCCGGACGATCTCACCGCCTTCGCACGCTTCTGCGGCTTCGCCACGCGCGCGGCGTTCGAGGCGGCGCTCCTGCACCATGCCGGCCGCGTCCAGGCCCATTACGTGCTGCTGTTCGAGACCGCGCCGAGCCTCTCGGCCGAGGTCGGCGACCTCGTCTTCAGCGGCAGCGAGGACGATCCCGCGACGCTGGCCACGCTTTCGGCGCTCGGCTTCGCCGAGCCGGCGCGCACGATCGAGACCGTGCGTGGCTGGCATTTCGGCCGGCGCCCTGCGGTGCGTACCGCGCGCGCGCGCGCCGTCCTGACCGAGCTGCTGCCGAGCCTGCTCCAGGCGCTCGGCGGCACGGCGGAGCCGGACGCGGCGCTGAACACCCTCGACCACGCCTTCGGCCGGATGCCGGACGCGGCCGAGCTGCTGACGATCCTGCTCGCGCACGAACGCCTGCGCCTGCTGTTCGCCGACATCCTCGGCACCGCGCCGCGCCTCGCGGCGACCGTCGGGAGCGGCCCGCACGTGCTCGACGCGGTGCTCGATCCAGACTTCGTCCTGCCGACCACCGATGCGGGGGCGATCGCCGCGCAGTACCGGGCGCTGGTCGGCAGCCCGGGGGACCACGAGACCTTCCTTGACCGCAGCCGCGACGCGGCCCGGCAGCTGCGCTTCGTCACCGGAGCGCGGCTGCTCTCGGGCATCCTGTCGGCGGCCCAGGCCGGCGAGGCCTATTCCGGGATCGCCGAAGCCGCGGTCGCCGCCAGCCTCGCGGCGGTCGAGCGCGGGTTCGCGGCGGAATACGGTACGGTGCCGCAGGGGCGCTGCGCGATCCTCGCGGTCGGCCGCCTCGGCTCGCGCCAGCTCACGGCGGAATCCGACCTTGACCTCATCGTCGTCTACGATTTCGACCCCGAGGACCGCACCACCACGGGCCCGAAGGCGATCGACGCGGTGGTGGCCTACAACCGCCTCGCCCAGCGGCTCTACGCGGCGCTGACCGTCCAGACCCGGCGCGGCGGCCTCTATGCCGTCGACCTGCGCCTGCGGCCGGGCGGCGAGCACAGCCCGACCGCGGTGCAGGTGCGGGGCTTCGTCGCCTATCACCAGGACGAAGCCGAGATCTGGGAGCACATGGTGCTGACCCGGGCACGCGTGATCGCGGGCGATGCCGGCCTCGGCGGCGAGATCGCGGCGCGCATCCGCGAGACCGTGGCGCGGTCGCGCGACGCGACCGCGGTGTGCGCGGCGGTGCGCGACATGCGCGGGCTGGTCGCCCGCGAGAAGGGCCATCGCGGGCCGTTCGACCTGAAGCTGGCGCCGGGCGCCCTGCTCGATCTCGAATTCCTGGCCCAGGCCCTCGTGCTCGGCCACGCGCAGGCCGATCCCGATCTGGTCGGCGCCACCGCCGACGCGGTGCTGGAGCGGGCCGGCGCGCGCGGGATCCTGCCCATCGACACCGCAACCCGGCTCGCCGACGCCTATCGGCTGTTCGACACGGTGCATCATTGGCAGCGGCTGGTCGGCGCGGACGGGTCGGCGCCGTCGCGCGGCGCGCTGGCCCGCATGGCCACGGCGATGGGCGTCCCAAGTGCCGAGACCCTGGTCGCGCAGATTCAGGCCGAGCGGCGCGCGACGCGAAAGATCCTCCTCGCTCTTCGACGTCCGAAGCACTGACGTCGCCGCATCGTTCGACGCCGAACGACTTTGCCGAGCTTCAAGGCGGGTATCGTAGGTTGTGGAAATCTGCCACAACCTTGACCACTCGGCATCACCACTGGTGTCGCGCGGTCGGAGACCATCGTGAACGACGCACCGCGCCCCACCGACCTGAGGACCCTCGCCACAGCGGCACCCGGGGCGGGGCAGCGCCGGTTCGCCGGCCTCGCCTGCGCGGCCTTCACCGCGCTGTCCTTCGCGCTGCTCCCGGTCGCAGGCCGCCCGATGGCCCCGATGCCGGGCTTCGTGGCGAGCTATCAGTCCGCGCTCGTCGTCGTCTACGCGGTGACCACCGTGCTGTTCTTCGCGCAGTACGGCCGCACCCGCTCGGTGCCGCTGCTGGTGCTCTCGGCAGGCAGCCTCTACGTGACGCTGATCGTCGCGGTGCAGCTTCTCAGCTTTCCGAACGTGTTCGGTGCCGACCGCATCCTCGGCTCGAGCCCGGCGACGACGACGTGGCTCTGGACCCTGTGGCATCTCGGGCCGCCGCTGTTCGCGCTCCCCTACGCGATCATGGAGGGCGACGGCCGTACGAGGCTGATCGCACCCGACCGATCCGCGCGTGCCGGGATCGCCACGGCGATCGGCGTCGCGGCGGCGGTAGCCGGCCTGAGCTACCTCGTGGTCGCTCATGTCGATCGGCTGCCGACGACGGTCGTCGGCGACGACTACTGGGCGCTGACCACCTCCGGCATCGGGCCGGCGGTCGTCGCGCTCACCCTGGCCTCGCTGGCGATCCTCTGCTGGACGACGCGCCTGCGCAGCCTGCTCCAGCTCTGGCTCGCGGTCTCGCTGTTCCTGCTGCTCCTCGACAACCTCGTGACGCAGACGGGCGCGGCGCGCGGCACCGTCGGTTGGTTCGCCGGGCGGATCGAGGCGCTGATATCGGGCGTCGTCGTCCTGTGTGCCTACCTGCGCAAGGTCGATCTGCTCTACGGCCATGCCGAGCGCATCGCCGAGGCGCGCGAGCGCCAGCGCGCCGACCTCCAGGGCGCACGCGACCACCTCGCCATCGCGCTGGACGCCGCCGACATGGGCGACTGGGAGTTCGACCTCGCCGCCGGCGCCTCCCGCCGGAGCCTGCGCCATGATGCGATCTTCGGATACGACGCCCTGCAGCCGCGCTGGGACGTCGCGACGACCCTCGCCCACGTCGTCCGCGAGGATCGCGACGTCGCGGAGGCGGCCTTCGCCGCCGTCGCCGCCACCGGATCGCTCGACCTGCAATGCCGCATCCTGCGCGCCGGCGACGGCGCGACGCGCTGGATCGAGCTCAAGGGCCGGGCGGCGCGGGACGAGGCCGGCCGGGCGACCGGCCTCGCCGGAATCGTCGTCGACGTCACCGCCCGCCAGGACGCGGACGAACGCCTGTATCAGGCTCAGAAGATGGAGGCGATCGGCCAGCTCACCGGCGGCATCGCGCACGACTTCAACAACCTGCTGACCATCGTCATCGGCAACCTCGACATGATCGTCCGGCGCCCGGGCGACGCGCAGCGGGTGGAGCGCCTCGCCGGCTCGGCGATGACCGCGGCGCGGCGCGGTGCCGAGGTGACCGAGAAGCTGCTGTCCTTCTCGCGCCGGCAGGTGCTGCGGCCCGAGATGGTGAACCCGAACCGTCTGCTGAAGGATTTCCACACCCTGCTGCAGCGCGCCGTCGGCGAGACCATCGCCGTCGAATTCGACCTCGACCCCGCGCTCGATCCGGTGCGGCTTGACCCCGGTCAGTTCGAGAGCGCGATCCTCAACCTCGCGGTCAACGCCCGCGATGCGATGCCGTCCGGCGGCCGCCTTCTGATCCGGACCGATAACCTGACCGTGACGGGCGAACCGGGTGCCGCGCCGCCGGAACTCGCGCCCGGGCACTACGTCCACGTCGCGGTCAGCGACACCGGCCTGGGCATGGAGGCCGGCACCGCTTCGCGCGCCTTCGAGCCGTTCTTCACCACGAAGGAAGTCGGCAAGGGCACCGGCCTCGGGCTGAGCCAGGTCTACGGGTTCGCGCGCCAGGGCGGCGGGCAGGTCGTGCTGCAAAGCGAGGTCGGCACGGGCACGACCGTGTCGATCTACCTGCCGCATTCGAAGGAGCAGCCCGCATCGGCCCGTCCCGAGGGCCCGATGCCGCTGCGCCGAGCGACCGACGGCGAGGTGATTCTCGTGGTCGAGGACGAGCCGGCGGTGCTCGACATGGCGGTCGAGAGCCTGAGCGAGCTCGGCTACCGCACCCTGACCGCGACCCGTGCCGCCGAAGCGCTCGCCCGCCTGCAGGGGCCGGAGCGGGTCGACATCCTGTTCTCCGACGTGGTGATGCCGGGCGGCATGAACGGGGTACAGCTCTCCGTCGCAGCGCGTCGCCTCCGGCCGGACCTGCGCGTGTTGCTCGCCTCCGGCTACACGGCGTCCGCGTTCGGCGAGGACGGCCTGCCGGCCGACCTGCCCCTGCTCAACAAGCCCTACGGCCGCGAGGATCTGGCCGACAAGCTGCGGGTGGTCATGGGGCGGCGCTGAGGCGCGCCCGGCGGTCGAGGAACCACGCCAGCGCGATCATCGCCGCGAGGCCGCCGAGGTTGACGCCCACCTGCAGCGGCCAGCTCGGCCCGAAGGTGCGGTAGCTGATCCGCCCGATCAGCGCCGCGAGGCAGCCCAGCGCGAACACTTCGAGCGAATGGCGCCCGCACCATTCGAGCGGCCGCAGGCGCGGGCTCGTCGCGAGGCGGTGGAGCACGGGAGAGCCGAACAGGAGGTAGATCAGCGCGAGGATGTGCAGGAGCCGCAGCGGCGAGACCCGGGCCTTGTCCGGCACCGCCATTTCGAACGGCCTCATATCGGGCAGGCCGAAGACGTCCCAGGGGACGGCCTGGAACAGCGAGACGGCGAGATAGGCCCAGCACGCCGCCGTGAGCCAGGCGCGGCGCGGCAGCAGTCCGTCGCCGGCCGCGACCATCACGGCGAGCGCCATCCCGATCGCGAACAGGAACTGCCAGGCGAACGGGTTGAAGTACCAGCCGTCGTCGGCCGCCGCGTTCGGCAGGTTGAGGGCCGGGTCGAGGTTGGCCAGCACCCAGACCAGGCCCGACAGGCTCAGCACCGCCCAGACGCTGCGGCGGATGCCGGCATAGTAGAGCGGAAACGCCGCCAGCAGCACGATGTAGAGCGGCAGGATGTCGAGGTAGTTCGGCAGGGCGTTGAGCAGGAGCCCGCGCCACAGGCCGGACCACAACCCCATCTGCAGCAGCGGCGCGACCCCGAAGCGCGGGACGAGGCCGGTCGCGTCCATCCAGGCGCGCACGATCAGCAGGGTGGCGAGCAGCAGGCCGGCCTGGAACACGTAGATGCGCAGGCACCGCATCGCGATCCGCTTCAGGGTCTCCGGCACGCCCGCCCGCCGGAACAGGCCGCCATAGGCCACCGTCGCCGAGTAGCCCGCAAACAGAACGAACAGCTCCGCGGCATCCGAGAAGCCGAGATTGTGCGGCGTGATCAGCGCCGGCGCGTTGTTCGGGATGTGGTCGATGAAGATGATCAGCAGGGCGAGGCCGCGCAGGACGTCGACGCGCGGGTCGCGCTTACGCGACGCAGGTGCGGGATCGGTCACGCGGGCAGTCGGAGGAGGGCGCAGGGCATCGGCATCTCGGAAGGCGTCGCCGCATGCTCTCGCACGCGGCGGGCCGGTCGAGCCAGCGCGCATCGCGGCGGCGCAGGCGCGATCCGATCACGATCGAACGACGGCCGGCCGGAGCGTCCGCGGGAGACGGCCGCAAAGCGGTCTTCGCGTGAGCCGACCGTGTACGGCCCCTACATCGCCAAGGCGCAATCGCGCCCGGCATTTCAACCGCCTTGCGCGGAGCGGCGTCGGGGCCGAATGACAGAAAGCGGCAGGATAATACGTTTCGCAGGCCTCTTCAGGTCTGGTATATTGCATACCTGCTGAATCGATGCATGATGCAGACACGCGAACAGAGAGTCGCAGGCGGAGGAGACCGGGATGGAACGTCAGGACGCCCCTGCGGCGAAATGGTGGCAGCTCGCCTTCGGCGTGCTCTGCATGGCGATGATCGCCAACCTTCAATACGGCTGGACGCTGTTCGTCGACCCGATCGACGCGGACCACCATTGGGGAAGGGCCTCGATCCAGCTCGCCTTCACCGTCTTCGTCGCCACCGAGACCTGGCTCGTGCCGGTCGAGGCCTGGTTCGTCGACAATTACGGCCCCAAGGTCGTCGTCGCCTTCGGCGGCGTGATGATCGCCCTGGCCTGGGTGATCAACGCCTACGCGGGATCGCTGCCGGTGCTGTATCTCGGCGCGGTGGTCGGGGGCATCGGCGCCGGGTCGGTCTACGGCACCTGCGTCGGCAACGCGCTGAAGTGGTTCCCGGATCGCCGGGGCTTGGCCGCCGGCGCCACCGCCGCCGGGTTCGGCGCGGGCGCCGCGATCACCGTCGTGCCGATCGCGAAGATGATCGCCTCGAGCGGCTACCAGAGCGCGTTCCTCACCTTCGGCCTGATCCAGGGCGCGGTGGTGGTGTTCCTCTCGATCTTCCTGCGCAAGCCGAGGCATGCCGGGCCGATCCAGCGCCGGCGCCACAACCTGCCGCAGAGCCAGGTCGACCGCACCCCGAGCGAGACCGTGCGCACCCCGGTGTTCTGGGTGATGTACGCGATGTTCGTGATGGTCGCGGCCGGCGGCCTGATGGCGGCGGCGCAGATCGCCCCAATCGCCCACGACTTCCACGTCGCCGACGTGCCGGTGAGCATGCTCGGCCTGACCATGGCGACGCTCACCCTGGCGATCTCGCTCGACCGGATCTTCGACGGGTTCGGCCGGCCGTTCTTCGGCTGGGTCTCCGACCAGATCGGGCGCGAGAACACGATGTTCATCGCCTTCTCGACCGCCGCGGTCGCGGTGCTGCTGCTTCTGAGCTACGGCACCACCCCGGCGGTGTTCGTGCTGGCGACCGCCCTCTACTTCGGCGTGTTCGGCGAGATTTACTCGCTGTTCCCCGCCACCTGCGGCGACACGTTCGGCTCGAAGTTCGCCACCAGCAATGCCGGGCTGCTCTACACCGCGAAGGGCACCGCCTCGTTCCTGGTGCCGTTCGGCAGCCTGATCGCCGCGGCGTACGGCTGGTATGCGGTGTTCGGCATGATCGTCGCCCTCAACCTCGCCGCGGCGGCGCTGGCGATCTTCGTCCTGAAGCCGATGCGGAGCCGCTACCTCGCCCTCGACGCCACGCTGCCGGTGCCGAAGGCCGAGCCCGTCCGGATCGCCTGAGGCGGCGGGTCCGTCGCTTCAGGGCCCGCCTCCTTCGACGATCGCTCGATCGACCCGCGCGCGGCGCGGATCCTGCGACCAGCCATCCGGGGCCGAGGCCCCGGAGCGGCCCAACATTCATCCATTCGGGAGGCCGAGATGTCCGCACGCGCCCAAGTCATCGATATGCACACCGCCGACGTCAACATGGCCGAGGCCGACACGCAGCCGGCGCTGACCGACGGCTTCCACCTCGTCATCGACGCGCTCAAGCTCAACGGCATCACCACGATCTACGGGGTGCCCGGCATCCCGATCACCGATCTCGGGCGCCTCGCCCAGGCCGAGGGCATCCGGGTGATCTCGTTCCGGCACGAGCAGCATGCCGGCAACGCGGCCGCGATCGCCGGCTTCCTGACGAAGAAGCCGGGCATCTGCCTCACGGTCTCGGCGCCGGGCTTCCTCAACGGCCTGACGGCGCTCTCCAACGCCACCACAAATTGCTTCCCGATGATCCTGATCTCGGGCTCCTCCGAGCGCGAGATCGTCGACCTGCAGCAGGGCGACTACGAGGAGATGGACCAGCTCGCCATCGCCAAGCCCCTGTGCAAGGCCGCCTTCCGCGTGCTGCACGCCGCCGACATCGGCATCGGCGTCGCGCGCGCGATCCGCGCCGCCTGCTCGGGCAGGCCCGGCGGCGTCTACCTCGACCTGCCGGCCAAGCTGTTCGCGCAGGTGATGGACGCGGAAGCCGGCGTGAAGTCACTGGTGCAGGTGATCGACCCGGCTCCCGCCCAGATCCCGGCGCCGGAGGCGATCGCGCGCGCGCTCGCGGTGCTGAAAGGCGCCGAGCGCCCCCTGATCATTCTGGGCAAGGGCGCCGCCTACGCGCAGGCCGACGCGGCGATCCGCGAGCTCGTCGAGAGCAGCGGCATTCCCTACGTGCCGATGAGCATGGCCAAGGGCCTCCTGCCCGACACCCATCCCCAGTCGGCCGGCGCGGCGCGCTCGACGGTGCTGAAGGAGGCCGACGTGGTGCTCCTGATCGGCGCCCGCCTGAACTGGCTGCTCTCGCACGGCAAGGGCAAGACCTGGGGCGCGCCGGGCTCGAAGAAGTTCATCCAGATCGACATCGAGCCGCGCGAGATGGACTCGAACGTCGAGATCGTGGCGCCGGTGGTCGGCGACATCGGCTCCTGCGTCGCGGCGCTGCTCGACGGGATGAAGGGCGGCTGGCCGGCGCCGCCCGCCGCCTGGACCGACACGATCAAGGCGAAGAAGGACGCCAACATCGCCAAGATGGGCCAGCGCCTCCTGAAGAACTCCACGCCGATGGACTTCCACGGCGCGCTCGGCGTGCTGCGCACCATCATCAGGGAGCGGCCGGACGCGATCCTCGTCAACGAGGGCGCCAACACCCTCGACCTCGCCCGCGGCGTCATCGACATGTACCAGCCGCGCAAGCGCCTCGACGTCGGCACCTGGGGCATCATGGGCATCGGCATGGGCTTCGCCGTGGCGGCGGCCGTCGAGACCGGCAAGCCGGTGCTCGCGGTCGAGGGCGACTCGGCCTTCGGCTTCTCGGGCATGGAGGTCGAGACGATCTGCCGGTACGAGCTGCCGGTCTGCATCGTGGTGTTCAACAACAACGGCATCTACCGCGGCACCGACGTGAACCCCTCGGGCGCCGCCGACGTGGCGCCGACCGTGTTCGTGAAGGACGCGCGCTACGACAAGATGATGGAGGCCTTCGGCGGCGTCGGGGTCCACGTCACGACGCCGGACGCGCTGCGCGAGGCGGTCAACACGGCGATGGATTCGGGGCGGCCGACCCTGATCAACGCGGTCATCGACCCCGCCGCCGGCACGGAGAGCGGCAACATCGGCAGCCTCAACCCGCAGAGCACCGTGAAGCGGAAGTGAGGCGAACAGATCGGGGCTCGTAACCCGTCGATCGACGCCGAGCCCGTCATTCCGGGCTCGGCTTCGCAGCCCCGGAATGACGGGCTCGGCTTCGATCCACGGGTGCGTCGGCGAGAGCACGATGCTCCACCCTCGCCTCATCGGCCGGGGCGGCCTGGCGCCCCGGCCGCCGACGCCGCCGCCGCTGGCGCCGGGGCGGCCCGCGGTTGGGCGGTTTGCGGAGCGGGACGGGAGCCTGCAGGTACCCCCTGGCATCCACCCGCGCCGCGCGACGCCTCGCATGGTCGCTTTTTCCC